>PWYF01000017.1 GCA_003567955.1 Thiotrichales bacterium | reverse complement strand
TAGCTGTTCGCGTGAACGTATTGAGTCGGTGATCCGGGGTCTGGGTATAAAAGAAGCGCGAGCCATATTGCAGGAGCAGGGCGCTATTCGTGTGGCATGCGAATTCTGCAATCGCCGCTACAAACTTGATGCAGTGGATGTGGCCGGGCTGTTTTCCACGCCGGTCGCGGTGCCGCCTGTCTTGTCTCGCGGACAACGCCACTGATCAATCCCGCCAGCGCATCTATCGACAATAATTCTTACGATAACTGTCTGCGCTACCCGGGAATACGTGATGATTCGTCGTCATAGTGGTTGTTTATGAGGTGTTTATTCTTGGCAGGCTACTCCGGGTAGCCTAAGCTAGTGTTACTGTGTGCTGTATTGTCCCGCGCAGACGGGCATTTTCGTGCGATTGCCGCAGATACGGGCAGACCTTGTCCGAGGGTGATTTTGCGGCCTGAAACAGAGCAGGGTTATGGATCAAACAGAAGCGCGACGCTGGCTGGGATTGAAAGAGGATGCCGGGGCTGTGGAGATTGGTCAGGCCTGGCAGAAAAGAAGATCCGATTTGCAGCAGAAGTTTGACGATGCTCCCACGGAGGCGCACCGGCAGAAGTTTGCTGATCTTCTGGAAAAAGTGGATCTGGCCTATGAGGCGCTGGCCGAGGATATCGGTGATCTGGAAGGGCAGGAGGATGCCCCGGCGGTTACTTCCAATGCCGGTGAAGCCGTGGGCGGCTGGGATGAGGATGAGGAGGAAAACGCTGGCTCGGCCCGTAACAAACCAGCAGAAGACGCTGACAAGAATCGCTCGGCGGTGGATGAATCCACCAGCGATGATGTCGGGCATGGTATCGAAGAAGGCGACCGGGAAGCCAACATCTATGAAGAGGGCGTGATCCGGGGGGATGTGCTTGAGGCGCCGGTGCGGCTGGAGCCCGGTGAGGTGCTGTCCGGGCGTTATGAGCTGCGCGAGCGGATTGGGGAAGGCAGTATGGGCGCGGTCTATCGTGCTCATGACCGCACCTGGGGTGAAGAAGTTGCGCTCAAGGTCGTGCTGCCGTCGGTGACCGGGCATATCCGCGCGCGCGAGCGCTTTCTGGATGAGGCGCGTCTGTCCAGCACACTGAGTCCCCCCAATATCGTCAAGGTGTTTGACGCCAAGTCTGATGGCGACTATGTCTTCATGAGCATGGAATTGCTCGAGGACGGGCAGTCGCTGCGTGATCTGTTCGAAGCCCGCAAGGCACAAGGCACTCCATTTACTGAAGCCGAGGCGCGCAAGCTGGGGCAAGTATTATGTGAAGCGCTGGAATACGCCCACAGCGAGATATTCCATCGTGATATCAAACCCGAAAATATCTGGGTCACCAAAGACGGCACTTACAAGCTGATGGATTTCGGGATTGCCCGGGTGATGTCCAAGGCCGAGCGCAGCCGTCATGGCCGGGTCAAGGGCACGACCTATTACATGGCCCCGGAGCAATTCAATTTTACCGCCAACATCGACGGGCGCGCCGATCAGTACGCTGTGGGGGTGCTGCTGTACGAGGCGCTGACAGGCAAGACGCCGACGCGTCGATTCAAGCCCCTGCGCGAGGTGCGCAAGGATGTCTCACGCGGGTTTGCCGCGGCGGTGGATCGTGCCCTGGTTGCCGATCCTGAAAAGCGCCATGAAAACATGGCGGAATTCCGGGTCGCCTTGACCGGCAGTCGACCTTTTGCCTTCGCCGATATGCTGCCCAGTCGTACTGTGGCCTTGGCGATCGTGATTGTGCTGCTTGTCGGGGTGGTGGGCACCTATGCCACCAATATGGCGGTGGAAGCCGTGCGTGACGCCGCGGCGCCGATGAGTGCCGAGGAGCTGCGCGCCCTGCGTACCGATACCCAGCGCCTGGAAAGCCATGTGGAACGGCTGGCCGATCGGGTCCATGAATCCCGGGAGGATCTGGCCCGTCGGCTGCGTGCTGCCGAGCGAGACAACAGCGGCGATTTGCCCGTACTCAAGCGCTGGGCAGAGGCAGCGGATGCACATCTTTTTGATGACGGCATTGAGGCAGAACTGCAGGCGCAGCGCACACAGGCCAGGGCCCATATCGAAGCCGGAGACTTTGAGCAGGCGGTGACATTATTGCAGGCGGTGCGGGATGGATATCAGGATCTGCGCACTGAGTTCCGGGCAGCCGAGAACCTGTGGCGGCTTGAACTGGTCAACGAGTCGGCGCGGGCCGATTGGGAGGCCATGATTGCCGGTATTCCTGACGAATACGAACTGCAAACCCCGCGTGCGGTTACCGAAGCCAGGGGGCATGAGCAGGCCGCGGAGCAGGCTGAATCGCAGGGCCGGATGATCAGGGCGATTGAGCATTTAAATGAAAGTGAACAGGCCTGGCGCGCGGCTATTTCGGCGGCGGCTGATCGCGTGGTTGAAATCGAGCAGGAGATCGCCGAGGCTCGGCGCCAGGCCGAAGAAGAAGCACTGCGGGCCGAGCGTGAAGCCGAAGAACAGGCGCGTCGCGAGGCACGCGAGCGGGCAGAACAGGCACGTCAGCGACTGCAGTCAGAACGTGAACGGCGGCTACAGCAACTGCTGGCGGACAACGCGATGGTGAATATTCCAGCCGGCAGTTTCCGCATGGGGGATCTGGCCGGCAGCGGCGAGGATAACCAGCGGCCGGTACGAACCGTGCAGGTGCCGGCCTTTCGCATGAGCCGCTATGCTGTCACCTTCGACCAGTACGAGATTTTTGCCGAGGCCACGGGGCGTGATATCCCGGATGATCAAGGCTGGGGCCGGGGCTCGCGTCCGGTGATCAACATCACCTGGCATGATGCGCAGGCCTATGTGGACTGGCTCAGCGAGCAGACTGGTCTCAACTTTCGCCTGCCCAGCGAGGCTGAATGGGAATACGCCGCCCGTGCCGGTACGGAAACCGAATACCCCTGGGGTGATCGTATTGGCAGTGGTAACGCCAATTGCCTGGAATGCGGGGCTCAATGGGCCGGTCGGGGCGTGAGCAGTCCGGCAGGCAGTTTTTCCGCCAATGGCTTCGGCTTGTATGACATGCACGGCAATGTCTGGGAATGGGTGCAGGATTGCTGGAACGACTCCTACGATGGCGCGCCTGTTAATGGCAGCGCCTGGGAGTCCGGCGACTGTGATCTGCGGGTGCTGCGTGGGGGTTCCTGGGATTTCAGCCCGCGCTGGCTGCGTTCGGCGGCGCGCAATCGCTATAACGCCAACGCCAGTCTGGAGGGGATCGGTTTTCGCGTGGTTCAGGCGCCCTGAAGTCAGGGTGCATGTCTTGCTCAGACCGGTCTGACGCTGAACCCGGTCGCCGCAACATGTTAGGCTTGCCTCACCTGAACAGGTTGTCATCCCTGTGCATTTGCTGCGGGTGACATTACTTTTATGCGGTTTTTAAGGAGGAATGTAATGGCCTTTGAACTCCCCAATCTCCCTTATTCCTACACAGCCCTGGCTGACAAGGGCATGTGTCAGGAGACCCTGGAGCTCCATCATGGCAAGCACCACAATACCTATGTGACCACGCTCAACGGTTTTGTGGAGCAGGACAGCAGCCTGCAGGGCAAGTCACTGGAAGAGCTGGTCAAGCTGGCGTATGGCCGCGATGACCTGCAGAAGGTTTTTAACAACGCCGGTCAGCACTGGAATCACATCCTGTTCTGGGAAAATCTGTCCCCGAGTGGTGGCGGTATTCCGGGCAAGCTTGAAGCCAAGATTAACGAAGATCTCGGTTCTGTGGATCAGTTCAAGGAGCAGTTCAAGGCCGCGGCCGTGGGACAGTTCGGCTCCGGCTGGGCCTGGCTGGTGCTGGCTGGTGATGGCAAGCTCAAGGTGACGAACTCACCCAATGCGGTCAATCCGCTGGCCACCGGTGAAGGCACCGTGCTGTTGGGGCTGGATGTCTGGGAGCACAGTTACTACCTGGATTTCCGTAACCGCCGCCCGGACTATGTCAACAACTTCCTCGACAATCTGGCCAACTACGAATATGCCGAGGAAAAGCTCAACAAGGCGTAAAAAAGCCGGAACAAAATAAAAAAGGCGGGCTTTGGGCCCGCCTTTTTTTATTTTTTTCCGTTTTAGGTTTTAGGTTTTAAGACGTCTTAAAACTTAAAACCTAAAACTTAAAACGGCCTTTCCGCGCCTCAGCGCGGAAAGGCGACAACGTGCTCTGCCTCAATCCGCACACCAACCTGTTCTCCCACCTGATAATTCATATGGCTGGGGAACAGACTCAGGAGTTCGCAACCATTGCCCAGGCGCACCCGATACATGATTTCAGCCCCCTTGAAGGCCTTGTGAGTCACGGTGCCGCGCAGGGCGCTGTCCGGGTCGGGGACCACATCATCCGGCCGGAGCAGGACGTCGACTTCCGAGCCCAGCGGCCAGACAAAGGCCCGGTTGCCCCGGATCATGCCAGCGTCGGTTTCGATGGTGTCCTTTTCGTGCAGCCGCCCGCGCAGCAGACGTCCCTGGCCAATGAAATCGGCGACAAAGCGGTCAGCCGGTTCGTGATAGATGGTGTAGGGCGTGTCCCATTGCAGGATATGGCCGTCGCGCATGACTCCGACCTGATCGCCCATGGCAAAGGCCTCGCTTTGGTCGTGAGTCACCATCAGGGCACTGATGCCCTGGTCCTTGAGGATGTCGCGAACCTCAGTACCCAGTCGTTCGCGCAACTCCACATCCAGGCTGGACAGGGGTTCGTCCAGCAGGATGCAGTCAGGTCGGGGCGCCAGCGCGCGGGCAAGCGCGACACGCTGCTGCTGACCGCCGGAAAGTTCATGCGGGTAGCGCTGGTCGTAACCATCCAGCCCCACGATCTGGAGCATGCGGCGGGCGGTGTCGCGGCGCTTGTTGCGGCTGTAGCCGCGCAGGCCAAAGGTGACATTGTCGAGTACCGGCATATGCGGGAACAGGGCGTAGTC
>PWYF01000200.1 GCA_003567955.1 Thiotrichales bacterium | reverse complement strand
TCAAGCCCGTTGCTCAGGGCCTGCAACACATGCTCCTGCCCCACCATCTCCTCAAAGGTGCGGGGCCGCCACTTGCGCGCCAGAACCGTATAACTCATCGAATTACCCTGCCCTTTCCCTGTCGGGAAAGGGCGTTTTCAGTTTTCAGTTTGAAGTTTTCAGTATACAGCCCCTGACCCCGGAGACATAAGATAAAGGGAGACCAAACACTGAAAACCTGAAGACTCGAGGAAACCCCACCCTGTCCAACGCCTGCCAGCCCGCATCCGGGCAGCACACCACCACCCCGCCACCACAAACCAGGACAAGCAAAAACCCGTCCGAGACAACCTGTCGGCGCGCGTCGCGGAACTTCGGGTCTGCACCAAGGTGTCCCGCGACTTAAAACCTAAAACTGAAAACCTGAAACGACAAACCATCGGTGCGCGTCGCAGATTTTCAGGTCTGCACCGATGTGTCGCGCGACGTAATCACGTAATCACTGAAAACTTAAAACGTATAAAAAGGTGGCGGCCCGCGCCAGCCGAACCCCGGCACACGAATCGGCTGCTACCGCTGCTCCCTTCCGGGCCTGACGGAGTTCACAGCGTATCGTTGCGGGAAAGCCAACACGGACCGCCATTGATCGAGACGTTTTACGTGGTTACGTGATTACGTGATTACGTCGCGCGACACATCGGTGCCAAACTGACAATGAGGCGTACGCGCTGATATCACAGAGCCGCCTTTTCACAGCCTGTCGGCGCGTGTCGCAGAGCTTCAGTTCTGCAACAGTCTTTCCCGCGACTTAATAACCTAATCACTTAACCACTTAATCACGATTAATGGCGGAGAGAGAGGGATTCGAACCCTCGGTACGGGGTTACCGTACACACGCTTTCCAGGCGTGCTCCTTCGACCGCTCGGACATCTCTCCGTGGAAATCCGGAAACCTCACGAAATCAGGGCGGCAAGCGTAACGCAAGTGCTTGCGGGGGCGCAACGCGGCGCCAGCGTCAACGACCGCCTTCAGGCGGCTGGAATGCGGGGGGTTGCTCCAGGCAGGTGCCATCCGCGCGCAGGCGCAGGTGCTGTTGCCCCTCGGCCAAACTGGCCGGCGGGACGGTCATGGCCTCTTCAGGGGCGGGCAGACGCAGCTCCGGCGGCGCGGACAGCGCCTGCCCGAGTCGCGCGTCATCGTGCACCTGGGGACGCTCACACCGCGGCTGCCCCCCGGCACAGGCGCTGATCAACAACACCACCGCAAGCATGACGGGCAGGATACGCAGGCTCACTCAACCACCCCGGCGTGGCGCATGGCCTCCAGCACAATCTCGTGACAATCCTCGGTCAGCGGTGTCAACGGCAGGCGAATGCCATCACCAATCAACCCCATACGGGCCAGTGCCCACTTCACCGGGATCGGGCTGCTCTGCACAAACAGCCCCCGATGCAGGGGCTCAAGCCGCGCATTGAGTTCTTCCGCACGCTCGCGCTCACCGGCCAGCGCCGCCATGCACATTTCGTGCATCAGCTTCGGCGCGACGTTGGCGGTGACGGAAATATCGCCCTGGGCGCCGGCGAGGATGGCCTCCATCGCGGTGGCGTCATCACCGGAATAAATATCGAAATCGGGACCGCAGCGCTCGCGAATATCCGCCACCCTGGGAATATCGCCGGTGGCCTCCTTGACGCCGATGATATTGGGCACCTCGGAGAGCCGCTCCACCGTCTCGGGCCGCATGTCACAGGCGGTTCGGGGCGGCACGTTGTAGATGATCTGCGGAACCGGCACCGCCTCGGCCACGGTCTTGTGGTGCAGATACAGGCCTTCCTGTGTGGGCTTGATGTAGTAGGGATTAACCAGCAGACAGGCATCCACCCCGGCTTCCATCGCGGCACGGGTCAGCTCGATGGCCTCATTGGTGGCATTGGCGCCGGTGCCGCCGATTACGGGAATACGGCCGGCGGCCATGCGCACGGTGGCCGCGATCACTTCGCAGTGCTCTTTAAAGCTCAGGGTGGAAGCTTCACCGGTGGTGCCGACAGACACAATCACATCGGTGCCCTGCTCGACGTGGAAGTCGACAAGCGCCTGCAGCCGATCATAGTCGACTGCCCCACCCTCGTGCATGGGGGTCACAAGCGCGACCATACTGCCCTGGAACATGCCAAACTCCCCGCTGAAGCTGCGCCATGTTAACCGCCCCCGGGGTGCCTGACAAGGCGGGACCGCCGGCTATCACGGCATTGCAAAATCGCTTCACAAGTGGACAATCAACGTCGTTCAACATTCACTGCAGGGAGTTAATCAATGGCCGAGATCAGCGTGGGCAAGCCCATCCCGGAATTTACCGCCGAGGCCACCGGCGAACGCACCATTAAAAGCAGCGATCTCAAGGGCCGCCATGTGGTGCTGTACTTTTACCCGCGTGACAACACGCCAGGCTGCACTACTGAAAGTCAGGACTTTCGTGACCGGCTGGATGATTTCAGTGCGCTCAATACCGAGGTGATTGGAGTCAGTCGAGACAGCCTGGCCTCGCATGAGAAATTCCGCGACAAACACAATTTCGGTTTCGATCTGATTGCCGATCCGGACGAATCCCTGTGTCAGTTGTTTGACGTGATTCGTGAGAAAAACATGTATGGTCGCAAGGTGATGGGTGTAGAACGCAGCACCTTCCTCATTGATGCCGAGGGTGTATTACGCCGGGAGTGGCGCAAGGTCAAGGTACCGGGGCACGTCGATGAGGTGCTTGACGCCGTGCGCGAAATGAATGGTTAGGGAAACCCTGGTGAACGTAAAATCCGAGCCTTCCAGACGCCTGTTCGTGCTCGACACCAATGTGTTGATGCACGATCCCACGGCCATATTCCGCTTCCAGGAACATGACGTCTTTATCCCCATGGTGGTGCTGGAAGAGCTCGATGCGGCCAAGAAGGGGCTGTCAGAAGTTGCCCGCAACGTGCGTCAGGTCAGCCGTTTTCTCGACGAGCTGATGCGCGATCACGACAAGGAAAGCATTGATCGCGGGCTGCCCGTCTCGGAGTTGCGCGCGCCCGGCGAACCCGCGCCCGCCACCGGCGGCCGGCTGTTTTTCCAGACCCGTCATGTGCTGGGTGAACTGCCGCAGAACCTGCCGGGTAACAAACCCGACAACAGCATCCTGGCCACGGTCATGGGCCTGCAAAAGCAGTTCCCCGATGTGGCGGTGATCCTGGTATCCAAGGATATCAATCTGCGCATCAAGGCCAGCGTGCTCGGCATCCGCGCCGAGGATTACTACAACGACCAGGTGCTGGAAGATGTCGATCTGCTGTTTTCCGGCACCGAAGCCCTGCCTGCTGATTTCTGGGACAGCCATGGTCGCGAACTCGACTCCTGGCAGGAATCCGGCCGCACGTTATACCGCGTCACCGGGCCGCTGGTGGCCGGCTGGTCCCCCAACCAGTGCCTGTTCCTGGAAGGCGCCGAGGATTTCGAAGCCATCGTGCGCGAAATCAATCAGGAACAGGCCGTGATCGAGCGGCTGCGTGACTACCGCAGCCAGCACCCGGTGTGGGGCGTGCACGCCCGCAACCGCGAACAGAACTTCGCGCTCAACCTGCTGATGGACCCCGAGATCGATTTTGTCTCGCTGATGGGCGCCGCCGGCACCGGCAAGACCATGCTGGCGCTGGCCGCCGGCCTGGCCCAGTCACTGGAGGAAAACCGCTACCGCGAGATTATCGTCACCCGCGTGACCATCCCCGTGGGCGAGGACATCGGCTTCCTGCCCGGCACCGAGGAAGAGAAAATGACGCCCTGGATGGGTGCGCTGATGGATAACCTGGAAGTGCTCACCGAGGGCGACGGCACCAGCGAATGGGGCCGCGCCGCCACCCAGGATCTGCTGCGCAACCGCATCAAGATCCGCTCGCTGAACTTCATGCGCGGGCGCACTTTCCTCAACAAATACCTGATCATCGACGAGGCCCAGAATCTCACCGCAAAGCAGATGAAAACCCTGATCACCCGGGCCGGCCCCGGCACCAAGATTGTCTGCCTGGGCAATATCTCGCAGATCGACACGCCCTACCTCACCGAAACCAGCTCCGGGCTGACTTACGCCGTGGACCGCTTCCGCACCTGGGAGCACAGCGGCCATGTCACCCTGCTGCGCGGGGAGCGTTCGCGACTGGCCGATTTCGCTTCCGAATATCTATGACCCGCGCCGGGGGCGCGGGCGTTGTAGGCGGGAAAGCGGGAACGTGGGAAAGTTTAATTCTTAAAACCTTCCCACCTTCCAGCTTACAACCACCGGCGACAGCCGGTTAAAGGAAATGACATGACGAAAAAGACGGCGTTGAAGATGACGGGGTTGGGGCTGGTGTTGGTTATTGCCGTGGCGGCATTCAATTATGAGCGGATCAACCGTATCTACATGGCTGCAACCATGTTTAATGCGAATGTGATTGACCGCAACTTCATCCATATGGATCAGATTTTTGACGTCAGGGTCGTCAAAAGCGGAGACCGGGTTTCAGAGCTGGGATATGACCTCAGGGCACTGCCTGCACACTACACACACGCAGGAGAACAAAAGCGCACCGCTGATTTCATAGACAAGCTCCATACCACAGGGCTGATTGTCCTGAGGGGCAATACCGTGCTGTATGAATCCTATTTCAGGGATAACACGGAAACATCAAGAGCCATCTCGTGGTCCATATCAAAATCCGTGGTTTCCACGCTTGTGGGTATAGCGGTTGCTGAAGGGGACATTGAGAGCATCGAACAGCCGGTGACGGATTACCTCCCCTTGCTTGAAGACAGCGGCTACAACGGCGTCAGTATCAAGGATGTGCTTCAGATGTCTGCCGGGATCGATTTCAACGAAGACTACGCCGACCTGTTTTCAGACATTAATCGCCTGGGCCGGGCCTGGGTTCTGGGCTACCCTCTGGAGAAGTTCATCGCTTCGCTCAACTCGGGTGTGGCACCGGGAACCTTCAACCGCTA
>PWYF01000115.1 GCA_003567955.1 Thiotrichales bacterium | reverse complement strand
CGCGGCGCGATGTAAGAGCCGCGCGTGTCCCGCTTCGGCGAGACGCTGCGCTGGCCATTTGCGCCATCCCGCCGATGCGCCCGTAACCCGGTCCGCCGGGAAGTGGCCGCGGGCAGCGGGCACCACCTTATTTCATCTTTCCCGAGCGCAGATCTCGACCCAGTAGCCGTCGGGGTCACGAATGAAGGCCAGGCCTTTCATGCCGCCCTCGTCCGGGCGCTTGACGAAGTCCACCCCGAGTTGCTCGAAACGCTCGCAGGCGGCGTAGACATCGGGCACCGTAATGGCAATATGGCCAAATCCTTTCGGTTCTTCATTGCCATCGTGATAGCTGAAGCCCGGATCATCCTCCGTACCCCGGTTATGCGTCAGCTCCAGTACGCCCGGGCGGTTAAACACCTCCGTCTGGCGCGCGCCCCGTTCAGCCGGCCACTGTGCCGCCTCCGCGTCATCAACGTAGCCCAGGAAATACAGGGTGAAATTCGCGCCTTCAAAGTCCAGCCGGTTTAACAACCGCATCCCCAGCACCCGAGTGTAAAAATCCAGGGAGCGTTGTGGATCTTTGACCCGCAGCATGGTGTGATTAAACAGAAATTCCCGCGTGGCCGCATCAGGCGCATCACACAAGCCGTCGGCCTGCTCAAAATGTCGGTTCATGGCTCATCTCCCGCCTTGGTTCTATTCGTCAAGCAACTTCTCCAGCCGGGCGAAAAACTGCATGCCCTTACCCGTTTTGCCACGAGCGAAGGCACCGCCGATGCGCTGTACCTGCAACAACGCTTCCCACCAGGAGCGATGCGAGCTCAGGGTGGCGCCATCCACCATCGCCAGCCAGCGTTCGATGAAACGCTCGCGAGCACGCGGCCACTTGCGATAAAGCGCATCGGCGGCATTGAGCACATCCAGCTCCATGCCCCGGCCAATGGCCAGGAATTCATTATCCACGGGCACCAGCGCCTCGCTTTCGGCCAGTACCAGATTGGCAGGGATATAATCCGGGTGAATGACGCTCAATGGAGAAGTGGCCGGTGCCCGTGCATGCAACCGCTCGATCAGTGCCACCACTCGCCCGGCATCCACGTGCGGACTGGCCTCATGCTGCAAGCGTTCCAGCAACCACTGCACATGCGGCATGGCCTCAGTCTGCAATGACGGACGAACCCGGTGCAGCCGTGCCAATCCCAGCGGCATGGCCTCGCCCAGCGCCCGCCGCGGCAGGGCCTTGCCCGGGATGCCCGCCACCCAGTCGGTGATCACTACTTGCCCGGAAACCCCATGCAGGGCCGGTGCGGGCACATTGGCCGCATGCAAATGCTCCAGCGCAGAGGCCGCCGCCCTTGCCCGGGCCGCGCTGGCACACTCAAACACTTTGTAATGCCTGTCACCCACCACCACGCGCAGGGACTGGCTGTTATTCGCCCCGCCCAGGCGCCAGGCATGGCTGGGGGCCTGACCCAGCACTTGTTCGCAATGTGCGCGCAGGGACTGCGCGTCCAGCATGACCTCATCCGGCACAACCGGCTCGCTGGGCTTGCGCCGTCGCAGACGCAAACGCAGGCGCTGACGCCAGTCCGGCCGGGGGCTGTTCAACTTGTGCGTTCCCGCTTGCTCATGCCCTGATTGTAGCAGCAAGCCACGCCGACACCGCTGTCTGTCGGGTTCAAATAGGGTAGACTGACGCGCTGTCAGCGGTGGCGCGTCAGCGCGCCATACAAGAAGTCGCCTCGCAAACGGAGCTGCATACCGTGCCACTGGAAGCCTGGTTCACAGCCGCTGTGGTCACCGCCATGATCGGTACGCTGGTGTTTACCCGCGTGACCGCCGATATGGTGTTTTTTACCGGCCTGGCGGTACTGCTGCTGAGCGGGATTATCACCCCCACTGAAGCCCTCACCGGCTTTTCCAACCAGGGCATGATCACCGTCGCCCTGCTCTATGTCGTGGTGGCTGGCATACGCGAGACCGGCGGCATACAGTTCATAGTCCAGAACCTGCTGGGCGCCCCACGCTCACTGGCCCATGCCCAGGTCAAACTGGCCCTGCCCGTCACCGGCATGAGCGCATTCCTCAACAATACCCCTGTCGTGGCCATGCTGATCCCGGCAGTCAAGGACTGGGGCAACAAGTTCAACCTGCCGGTGTCGCGACTGATGATTCCGTTGAGCTACGCGGCTATCCTCGGCGGCACCTGCACCCTGATTGGCACCAGCACCAACCTGGTCGTCAACGGTATGCTGATTGACCGCAGCGGCGAAGAAGGGCTGGGCATGTTTGATCTGGCCTGGGTCGGCATCCCCGTGGCCGTCATCGGCCTGATCTTCATCGTAGCCACCACACGCTGGTTGCTGCCGGATCGCCGCCCGCCCATGAGTCAGATGGATGATCCGCGTGAATACAGCGTGGAAATGCTGGTCGCCGAGGATGGACCACTGGCGGGGAAAAGCATCGAAGAAGCCGGACTGCGCCATCTTTCGGGCACCTACCTGGCCGAGATCGAGCGTGACGGCACCGTCCTGCCGGCCGTCTCGCCACAGGAAGTATTGCGTGGCGGCGACCGGCTGATGTTTGTGGGCATTGTGGACTCGGTAGTCGAGTTGCAGAAAATTCGCGGGCTGGTGCCGGCCACCAACCAGGTCGGCAAGCTGGCGCTGCCGCGCTCGCAGCGCAGCATGATCGAGGCCGTGGTCTCCGATACCTGCCCGATCGTCGGCAAGACCATCCGTGACGGCCAGTTTCGGACCCATTACGGCGCAGTGGTGATTGCCGTAGCGCGCAATGGTGAGCGGCTCAATCAGAAAATCGGCGACATCGTGCTGCGTGCCGGTGACACCCTGCTGCTGGAGGCACGGCCTTCTTTCACCGAGGAACACCGCAATTCGCGTGACTTCTTCCTGGTCAGCCAGCTTGAGGATGCCTCACCGCCCAGCCACGAGCGCGCCCTGCTCGCCGGCGGCATTCTGCTGGCCATGATTACCAGCGTCACCCTGGGCTGGCTGTCTATGCTGGAGGGCGCCATGGGTGCGGCCGGCCTGATGTTGCTCAGCCGTTGCTGCAGTATAGATACCGCCCGGCGCAGCATTGACTGGTCGGTGCTGCTGGTGATTGCCGCCGCCTTTGGCATCGGTGCGGCCATGGAAACCACCGGCCTGGCCGCCACCACGGCGAAATCCATTGTCGACATCGCCGGTGATGCGCCGCTGGCCAACCTGATCGCGATTTACGTCGCCACAGCGCTGTTTACGGCCGTGATCACCAACAACGCGGCCGCCTTGCTGATGTTCCCCATCGCCTGGGCGGTGGCGGGCGATCTCGGCGTCAGCGTGATGCCCTTTATTATCGCCATCATGTTTGCCGCTTCGGCCAGTTTCGCCACCCCCATCGGTTACCAGACCAACCTGATGGTCTACGGCCCCGGTGGTTATCGCTTCACCGACTACCTGCGCATCGGTCTGCCCATGAACCTGCTCACTGGCACCATTGCGGTGGTGCTGATTCCACTGGTCTGGGCATTCTGAATCAGACAGCCATGATCACGGTATCCGACAAGCACCCCCACATCCTGATGATTCCGGTCACGGCGGAAACCGGCTCCGGAGAGTATTACCGTTCGCTGACAATTGCCCACGGCCTGCAAGCCCGATTACCTGCCGCACAAATTGAATTCATTCTCAATCGCCGCTCACATATTGAGCATGACCGACACTTTCGCGCCTATTACATTGACGGACCTCCCTCACTGAATACACCGGCTGTCAATGAAATCCTTGAAACATGCCGGCCTGATGTTGCCGTTTTTGACGGCGCGGGGCGCATTGCCCAGATGCGCCACGCCAGCCAACTGGGCTGTCGCACCGTGTTTGTCAGCTCCAGACCGGGGAAACGGCGACGAGGCTTTCGCTGGCGAGCCATGCGCCACATCGATCAACACTGGATTGCACAATCCGGTTTTTCCCACAGGCTAAGTCGTTGGGAACGGTTCAAGCTGGGCAATCCGCCACGCACCGACATCCGGTTTCTTTCAGCCCTGTTTCCGGAACCTGAACCCCTTACCCGCAGCGAGGTTCTGGTGAACCTTGGTATTGATCCGGACAAACCGTATCTGCTGTTCGCGCCTGGTGGGGGTGGCTGGCTAATTCGAGGAATACCCGTAGGAGAAGTATTTGCTGAGGCGGCCAGACTGGCGGCCCGGGAAACCGGGATGCAAACCATCGCCCTGTTCGGACCACAATATCAAGGCCAGATTCCGGATATACCAGGCGTTATCACCCACCGCGGCCTGAACGCACCGGCACTGATTAACCTTATGTATGGCGCACAAGTCATTGGCACCGGCACGGGCAGCATCGCCATGCAAGCACTGGCACTGAAACTTCCCGGAGCCTTTGCCTTGACCGGCGGTTCCGATCAGCCTGCCCGCCATCGGCTGATCGGTCAGTTACAATTGGGCCTGCCCGTGGAAACAACTGCGCAAGCCCTCTGCAATGGTGTGGTTCGTTTATGCAATGACCACCAACTTCGTGAATTATGTCAGGCAAACATCAAGGCCCTGGGATTAAAAAACGACCTGCCTGTCGCGATCAGCGCTCTGGAATCCCTGCTAAACCATCCGGTTGGCGCTGCCTGGTCGACAAATCAATAGTTGACGAAATCAACAATAGCCTGATCATTACATTGCCCCATGCGGGTATTTCCGGAGATAAAAACACACCGTGCCACGACGCGCCGCCATGGCATCAACACTTCCAATCCCGGCCATGAAGAGCTGGCACTGCAACCCACCGCCATGCTGAAAAAGCCATGCCAGTGGCAACCACATTATCTGCGGCAACGCGGCCCACCGGGACCGTTCACGCATTGCCGCAATACGTTATGATATGCGCTGGATAATATCATCGCGCCCGATGCTGCTGGCGCTGGCCGCACGCAACCACCGTCTGGTGCATACCAGCACCTGCGGTGCAGGGCGCAAATAACAGCCGACCCGGGGAACGCT
>PWYF01000170.1 GCA_003567955.1 Thiotrichales bacterium | reverse complement strand
CAGACCTGACTGCACCCCCCCACGCATCCCGTCAGGCCCCGAACACATCAGGCGCCACCGTCTGAAAACTGAAAACCTGAAACTGAAAACGACCGGCGAAGCCGGTACCATTGCCGCCATGCCTGCATCAAACCCGCCCGCTCTGGAATTTCGCGCTGGTCCGTCGGCGCTGGCGCGTATCCGCGACGAGGGGCTGCGCCCGGATATGATCCGGGTGATTGCCGGGGCCGCCGGCGGCCCCAAATGGCTGGCGCTGAACCGCCTTGACCGGGCGCTGTTCGGTGAGTGGCTTAAAGACATCACCCAGCCGGTACACCTGGCCGGCTCATCCATCGGCACCTGGCGCTTTGCCTGCGCCGCCCAGCGCGACCCGGTGGCCGCGATCGAGCGTTTTGAAGCCGCGTACCTGGACGAGCAGCGCTACTCTCGCCAACCACCGGCACAGGAAATCACGGCCGTCACAGAACGCCTGCTGGATGTGCTGCTGGGTGAACAGGGCGTGGACGAAATCCTCGCGCACCCCGCGTTTCGCATGAACATCATGACCGTGCGCTCACGTCCCTCGCTTGAGAGCGAGGACCGGCGGCGCCTGGCCCTGGCCATGCTGGGCGCCGGCGCGGTCAATCTGGCCAGCCGCAAGGCGCTGCGGCTGTTTTTCGAGCGCGCGCTGTTTCATGATCCGCGCGAGGTGCCCCCCTATGTGCGGCATCTGAATGACATGCCGATGCACCGCATGCCGCTGTCAGCAGAGAATCTGCGCGCGGCGCTGCTGGCCTCGGCATCCATCCCCGGCTATATGCTTGGCGTCGCCGACATCATCGGCGCGCCGCCGGGGATTTATCGCGACGGCGGCCTGATTGACTATCACATGGCGCTGCCCTGGGGGGTGGAAGAAGGCATCGTGCTGTTCCCGCATTTCAGTCGCAAGGTGCTGCCGGGCTGGTTTGACAAGCTGGCACCCTGGCGCCGGGCACGCGGCCGGGACCTGGATCACGTGTTGCTGCTGCGGCCTTCAAAGGCCTGGCTGGCCTCGCTGCCCGGTGGCCGCATCCCGGATCGCCATGACTTCATGCGCTACCCCGGACGCGATGACGAACGCGTCGCCGCCTGGCGACAAGGCATCACCGCCGGGCAACAACTGGCGGATGACTTCATGGAAGCCGTGGAATCCGGCCGTATACGCCAGCAGGTAAAACTTTTACGTTAGGGAAACGCTGACCCATTCGTCGCGCCTCAGCGGGTTCTGTCGCGTCCATATGCAAGGCGCTGTGCGCGGGGAAGGCTGACCGCCTTTTCAAGCACAGCAACGCCGCAGATGGGCGCGACAGAGCCCGCCCTTCGGGGCCTTGCCAGCGTTTCGGTCTCGGCGTTGCGACTTTTCACCGTATTCACGATACGCTTTCAAAGTCGCGCCTTGATACCAAACCGCTGGCAAGGCCTGAGGCGCGACGAATGGGTCAGCGTTTCCCTGGCTAGCGCTAGCGCGTTTTACGTGATTAAGTGGTTAGGTGATTAAGTGATGGTGTGTGACTTCGTCACACAAGATCAATTCACTGTGCGGCTTCGCCGCACACATCAACCTAATCACGTAATCACTTAAGCACGTAACCACGTTTTTTGAGGTCTGTGACTTGTTTTACGGCTGGATCATTCTTGCCACACTCAGTGTGTGCTACTTCCTGATTATCGGGAGCACCTTCTACGGTTTCGGGGTGGTGCTGGCGCCGATGACAGCCGACCTGGGCTGGTCGCGAGCCGAGGCGGGCACGGGTTTCTCCCTGCTGGTGCTGACCTCGGGTCTGGCCGGCCCGTTGATCGCGGTGCTGATCCGGCGTTTCGGCGCGCGCAAGACCATGAGCGCCGGCGCCCTGTGTCTGGCGGCCGGTGCCTGGATTACAGCCACAACCACCTCACTGATCAGCTTTTACCTTGGCGCCGGCGTGTTGATGGGCCTGGGCATGGCCATGCAGACAGTGTTGCCCGGCACGCATTTGCTCAACCACTGGTTCATGAAGCGCCGTTCGCTTGCCATCGGGGTGTTTTTTACCGCCGGCGGCATCGGCGCCTTCGTGGCCGCCCCCACCTTTAACGCCATTATCGAGGCCACCGGCTCGTGGCGACTGATCTGGCTGATCATCGGCGGCGCCGCGCTGCTGGCGGGGGTATTCTCGGCCCTGTTCATCCGTGAGCGACCGGAGCTGCTCGGCCAGCATGCCGATGGTGCCCCCACCAGCCAGAACCTGATCGACGAGGCCGACAAAGACGGCAACCCCCCGGAGCAGCCCCGGGTCTATCAGACCGCCAGTGACTGGGATTTACGCCCGGCGCTGGCCACCCGCGCCTTCTGGTTGGTCCTCTTTGGCGTCACACTCTCGGTGCTGGGGCTGCATGTGGTGAACAGCCAGACCGTGCTGCACCTGACAGATATCGGCGTCAGCGCGGCGCTGGCGGCCACTGCGCTGGGCGTGCAGGGGCTGGTCAGCACCGTGGGCCGCTTGTGCGCGGGGGTGCTGGGCGACCGCATCGAACCGCGATTGCTGCTGGCCGCCGGCCTGGCTTGCGAGATGATTGCCCTGGCGGTGCTGGCCACCGCCACCTCGACCTGGCAGGTCTATGTTTTCGCGGTGTTTTTCGGCACCGGCTGGGGGCTGGCCTATGTTGCCGCGCCCACCCTGATCGCCAACTATTTTGGCCGCCGCAACTATGCCGCCCTGTTCGCCACCATGGGGCTGGCAGTCACCGCCGTGGGGGCGCTGGGACCGGTTGCCGCAGGCGCGGTCTCGGATCTCACCGGCAGCTATGCCGGCGCATTCTATACTTACAGCGCCGTGGCCGCGCTGGCGGTGGTCGCCATGTTACTGGTGCGCCCGCCGCGGCCACGACAGGACTGACCCGGGCTGGAGGCCATCCGCAGTGAACACAAACACCCTGCCCCTGTTTCTGCTGCGCACTGTGATGTTCCCGGGTGGCCCGATCCCGCTGCGGGTGTTCGAGCCCCGCTATCTGGAGCTGGTCTCGGATTGCATGCGCAACGAACGCGGCTTTGGTATTTGCCTGGCACTGGCCGATAGTGAAACCGATCCGGAAACCGTGCCGGCTGAAATCGGCACGGAAATGCGCATCAGTGATTTCACCCGTCTGGAAGACGGTAACCTGGGCATTACCGCCGACGGCGTGCGCCGCTTTCGTATCCTCAAGCGCTGGCAAACATCGGCAAAACTTTGGATGGCGGAGGTCGAGGCGCTGGCGGAAGAGCCCGAGGCGCCGGTACCGGCAGACTGCCGTGTACTGGCGCGCTTGCTGGAAGCACTGTATGGCGAACTGGGCGAGCCCTGGACCGAGCGCGAGGCGCATTACGGCGATGCCCGCTGGGTGGGCGGCCGGCTGACGGAAATCCTGCCACTGGAACCGGAATTCAAGCAACTGCTGCTGGAAATGCATGACCCCGTGGCGCGGCTGCAACGTCTGTTGCCCGTGGTGCGTGAACAGCAGAGCGAGGATGAACCGGAAGATGACTGATACTGGCTGGCCGGGGGCGCGTGAATGAACATCGTGGGCTGGATACTGATTGTTGTCTTCGCTGTGGCCGGCGTGGTGACTGTGAGCTTTTATGCCATCCGTGCCCTGCACCGGTGGCGCCACCCGGCGGATTACCAGACCAACGACACCCAAACCTCGGTGGCGCCCTTGCGGGGCGTGCTTGCCATCATTGCCGAGTGGGCCGCGCTGGCCATGCTGATACTGAGCTGGCCCCTGAGATTGATCCATGATCTGGCACCGGTACGGCGACGCGACCCCGAGAGCACGCCGGTGATTCTGGTGCATGGCTACGGCGCCAACAGCGCCTGCTTTCTGTGGCTGCAATACCGGCTCAAGCGCCTGGGCTTCAGGGATGTGTACGCGATCAGCTACACCCCGCCGACCATCAATATGCGCACCCTCGCCCGCCAGGTCGCGGCCCATATCGAGCGTATCCGCAACGCCACCGGTGCGCAGCAGGTTCATGTGGTGGGCCACAGCATGGGCGGGCCACTGATACGCCTTGCCCTGCAAGACGAAAACCTGTGGGGGAAAATCGGCCGGGTGATTACGCTGGGCTCGCCTCACGCCGGCTCCTGGCTGGGCGATCTCACCCGACTGCCGGGCGCCGCTCGCCAGATGCGTTATCGCAGCGCATTCCTGGCAAAAATCGAAACCACCGATACGGGTGCCGACTCACCCCTTTATTATTCCATCTGGTCGGCTTTCGACAATTTCGTGCTGCCGCCCACATCATCCCTGCTGCCGGCACCGGCCACCAATATCCATGTCCCGGCACTGGGTCATTGCAGTCTGCTGTTCAGCCCGCGGGTGATCCGGCTCATTGCACAAGCGCTGACGGGGAAGCTGGACAGCTGAGACCGGCACTGTCCCGGAGGGGGTAGACAGGTGGTGCTGGTCCGCTATGATGCGCAATTAGAGTAAAAACTCCAGGCCCTGTTGCCGGCCACTACAGATAACCCCAACCCGACCCCGGAAGACGTCATGAAAAAAACAGCCCTTGTTACTGTCATCGGCGGCATCCTGCTGGCCGGCAACGCGCTTGCCAGCCTGCCGCCGGAGGTGCGCGAATCGCTTGCGGGCATCAACGCCGAACGCATCATCGCTGCGCCGGAACGCGAACCCGGCAACTGGCTGACCCATGGCCGCTCCTACGCCGAAGAGCGCCACAGTCCGCTTGACCAGATTACCAGTGACAACGTGCAGCAACTGGGGCTGGAGTGGATTTATGAAACCGGCACCCGGCGCGGTATCCAGGCCACGCCCATTGTGGTCGACGGGGTTATGTACACCACCGGCCCGTGGAGCCTGGTGTTCGCGCTGGATGCCCGCACCGGCGAGGAGCTCTGGCGCTTTGATCCGGAAGTGCCCAAAGCCTGGGGCGGTAACGCCTGTTGCGACGTGGTCAACCGGGGCGTCGCCATCTGGGAGGGCCGGGTGTATTTCGGCACCATCGATGGCCGCCTGATCGCGCTGGACGCCGAATCCGGCGACGTGCATTTTGATGTCAACACCATCGACCGCAGCAAACCCTACACCATTACCCACGCCCCCCGCATCATCGATGGCAAGGTGATCGTCGGCAATGGCGGCGCCGAATTCGGCGTGCGCGGCTATGTTTCAGCCTATGACACCGAAACCGGCGAGAAGCAGTGGCGCTTCTGGACCGTCCCCGGCAACCCGGCCGACGGCTTCGAGGACGAAGCCATGGCCATGGCTGCTGAAACCTGGACCGGCGAATGGTGGCAATACGGCGGCGGCGGCACGGTGTGGGATTCCATGGCCTACGACCCCGAACTGGACCTGCTGTATATCGGTGTCGGCAACGGCACCCCCTGGAACCGCAATATCCGCAGCCCCGAAGGCGGCGACAACCTGTTCCTGTCTTCCATCGTGGCGCTGCGCCCGGATACCGGCGAGTATGTCTGGCACTACCAGACCACCCCGGCGGAAACCTGGGATTACACCGCCGCCCAGCACATGATCCTGGCCGATATCGAAATCGACGGCGAAGAGCGCCAGGTCATTATGCAAGCGCCCAAGAACGGCTTTTTCTACGTGCTTGACCGCGCCACCGGCGAATTCATCTCGGCCAAGAATTACGTGCGGGTGAACTGGGCCACCCATGTGGACCAGGAAACCGGTCGCCCGGTGGAAACCCGGCGCCAGTACGAGGACCGCGCCAAGATGACCCGGCCCTCGCCGCTGGGCGGGCACAACTGGCAGCCCATGAGTTACCACCCCGGCACCGGGCTGGTGTATATCCCGGCCATGGATATCCCCTTCGTCTATACCCAGAAGGAGGAATTCGACTTCACCGAGGGGCACTGGAATACCGGCGTGGACATGGGCATAGGCACTGAACCGCCCATGCGCAACCCCATCCTGGCCCGCAAGCTGGCGCAGAAAATCGCCCGTGGTCATCTGATTGCCTGGGACCCGGTGCGCCAGCGCGAAGTCTGGCGCTATGACCACGTCGGCGCCTGGAACGGCGGGGTGCTTTCCACCGCCGGTAATCTGGTGTTCCAGGGCAGCGGCGACGGTTATTTCAACGCCTTCGATGCCACCACCGGCGAACGGCTGTGGCGTTACGCCACCCAGTCCGGCATTGTCGCGGCACCGGTGACCTGGGAGCTTGATGGCGAGCAGTATGTGACTGTCAACGTGGGCTGGGGCGGTGCCGGAGCACTGGTCGGTGGCGATGCGGCCAAGCTCTCCAATTTGCATACCCGGGGGCGGGTGCTGACTTTCCGCCTGGGCGCCGATGGCGTCCTGCCGCCGGCGCCGGAAGCGCCGAGCATTCCCCAGCCACCGGAAGTCACGGCTGATCGCGATACCGTGGAGCGCGGTCGTGATCTGTTCCACGAGCATTGTTCGGTCTGCCACGGCCCCGGGGTGGTCAGCGGCAGCGCCATTCCGGACCTGCGTTACATGGATGCCGAAACTCACCGCGACTGGCATGGCATCGTGATTGGTGGCGCCTACAAGGGCCTCGGCATGATCCCCTTTTCGCGGGTGCTGGACATGGATGACTCCGAGGCCATTCACCAGTACGTGACTCACCGCGCCAACGAGAGCTACCGGCTGCAGGAAAGTCCGCGCTGGTGGGTGCGGGTGCAGGAGTGGTTCTTCGGTGTGTTCGCCTGGGTGTCGAGCTGGTTCGCCTGAGTCCGCCCGGCACACAAGTCATCAGAACAAGGCCAATTATTCTGAACCGGACTTGTTCTGACCTGCCCGCAGGGCGGCAATCACGGGGGCGGTGTCGGGGCGGACACCACGCCAGATGTAAAAGGACTCGGCGGCCTGCTCCACCAGCATGCCCAGGCCATCCAGCGGCCGGCTGTCGCCCAGTGCGCGGGCACGCTTCATGAAGGGCGTCTCTGCGTCACCGTAGACCATGTCATAGCAGCGCCCGCCGGCAGCGAGCACATCATCGGGCAGCGGCGGGACTTCACCGCCCAGCCCGGCTGAAGTGGCGTTGATAATCAAGCCGAAATGCAGACCGGCCAGCTCATCAAAGCTGCCGGCAGTGATAGGGCCAAGCCGGGCAAAGTGCTTCACCAGCGCCAGGGCACGGGCCACAGTCCGGTTGGCAATATGCACCTGCGCCGGGCCGGCCGCCAGCAGCGGACCGAGAATGCCGCGCACCGCCCCGCCAGCGCCCAGTATCAGCACCCGTTCTCCCGCCAGAGCAATACCGTGATTGTCGACCAGATCACGCAGCAAACCGGCGCCATCGGTGTTATCGCCCCGGATGCGGCCCTCAGCAAAGCTCAACGTATTGACCGCGCCAGCCAGCTCCGCCTGCTCACCGTGGCTGTGGGCAAGGGCGAAGGCCTGTTCCTTGAAAGGCACCGTGACGTTGGCGCCCCGGCCACCGGCCCGCATGAACTCTGTGACGCACTGTTCAAAGCCTTCCTGCGGCGCCAGGGTCCGCTCATAGTGCATGGCCTGCCCGGTCTGCTCGGCAAACAGGGCATGAATGCGGGGGGACTTGCTGTGCTCTATCGGGTTGCCGAACACCGTGTAACGGTCAACCCCGGGCTGTTCGGGCATGGCAGACCGGCTCCCGGTTGGCGCGGACGTGAAGAATTGGTCAGCGTTTCACGCTACTAGCTGCCGAATGCAGCGCGAAGTATGAAGAAGAATATCACGGACAGGGCCGCGCCCACCGGCAGGGTGATGATCCATGACATGAAGATGCCGCCCACCACATTGATATTGATGGCGCCGATGCCCCGGGCAAAGCCCACGCCCAGCACCGCGCCGACCAGGGTGTGGGTGGTGGAAATCGGCAGACCCAGCGAGGAGGCCACCACCACCGTGCCGGCCGCCGCCAGACCGGCAGCAAAGCCCCGGCTGGGGGTGAGCTGGGTAATATTCTTGCCTACCGTGGCCATCACCCGCTTGCCCAGGGTGGCCAGGCCAATCACGATGCCGGCGCCGCCCAGCACCAGCACCCACAACGGCACCGGCGAGACATCATCCACCGTGCCGGTGGTGGCGGCACTCATCACCGCAGCCACCGGACCCACAGCATTGGCGACGTCGTTGGAGCCATGGGCAAACGCCATGGCGCAGGCCACCATCACCATCATCACGGCGAACATCCGCTCCACGGTAATGAATTGCAGGCGCCGGTCGGCGTCATCGTTCATGGGCACCCGGCGTATAAACCATGCACCGGCAATGGCGACCACCAGTCCGAACGCCACCGACAAGCCGTAGCCAGTAGCCATGCTGATATCCAGGCCGACATGCCGCAGCCCCCGCAACAGGGTCATCAGCGCGATAAAGAAGGCGCCCAGAAACATGTAGACCGGCACATAACGCCGTGCCCGGCGCACCGGGTCATCGTGATTGAGGATCAACCACTGCACACTGCGAAACAGGAAATAGGCCACCACCCCGGCGCTGACCGGCGAGATCACCCAGCTCGCGGCAATCTCGCCCACCCGGCCCCAGACCACGGCATTGAAACCCAGACCGGCAACAATAAAACCGATAATGGCGCCGATAATGGAATGGGTGGTGGACACCGGCCAGCCGCGCTGGGAGGCAATCATCAGCCAGGTGCCGGCGGCCAGCAGGGCCGCCAGCATGCCCCACACAAGCAGTTCCGCCTGCCCCTCCAGATGGGCCGGATCCACCATGCCGCCACGCAGGGTGGCCGTGACGCCGCCACCGGCCAGCACCGCGCCGGCAAACTCGAAGATGGCCGCAATAATAATCGCCTGGCGAACGGTAATAGCGCGGGAGCCCACCGAGGTGGCCATGGCGTTGGCGACGTCGTTGGCGCCGATGCCCCAGGCCATGAACAGGCCAAACAGGCCCGCCAGGACCAGGTAGATGACCATGTATTCCAAGGCGCGGACTCCCCTCGTGTCGAGCGCTTTGCTTACCGGGCAATCAGTAACTGCAGGCGGCTGCCCACGCGCTGGGCCATGTCGGCGATATCGCCGGTCCAGTCAATCACGCGGTACAGAAACATCACATCAACGGGGGGCAAATCATGTTCAATGGCGTGCAGGCGGCTTCGCAGCGGCACCTGCATGTCATCGGTTTCCCGTTCAATATCATCGAGCTGGTCAATCATGCGCAGAATGGCCTCGGTCTCGGCCGGGCCGAAGCCGGATTCCATCAGGTCATTGAGTTCGCGCACCGTGTCGTGGGCCTGGCGCACGGCATCCAGGTTGCGCTGCAGGAAGCTGTTGTAATCTTTGGAAAGCCTCGGCGGGAAAGTCATCTGCCGCCCCAGCACCAGTCCGGCCACATCCTTGGCCTTGTTGGCGACGCGGTCCTGTACCGTCAGCAGATCCAGCACATCCGAACGGGACACCGGCATGAACAGCGTGCTCGGCAGATGCATGCGAATGTCTTTTTTGAGGTCATCCGCCTCGTTTTCAAGCCGGGAGATTTCCCGGCGCTGTTTGGCGGCAAGTTCCCAATCCCCGGACTGGGCCGATTCCATGAACGGCACCAGCGCTTCGGCACACTCCTGCACCCGGGCCATGTGATCCTGCAGAGGCCGGATGGGGGAAGCGCCAAAAATTCTTGAAAGATAGCTGCCCGCGCTCATGAAGATGACACTTTGGTTGCGTCCGGATGACAGTGTGGCGCCATTGTAGAAGACCCGGCGCCAAACACAAGTATGACGCGCTCAGTCCGCCAACCGCGCCGCCAGCCCTGATTCACGCGCCACCGTGCGCGCCAGGGCCGCGCGCAAAACAGCCTCAGGCGTAATCAGGGTGAGTCGGCGGCGCGCCCGGGTCATGCCGGTATAGACCAGTTCCCGACTGAGCACCGGGTTGTCACGCTCGGGCAACACCAGACGCACATGCCCGAACTCCGAGCCCTGACTCTTGTGTACGGTCATGGCATAGACGCTTTCATGCTGAGGCAGGGCCGTGGGCAGAATCGCGCGCAACCCCTCCGGGGTGGCAAACCAGACCCGCAACTGCCCCGCCCCGTCGCGCAGACAAACGCCGGTATCACCGTTGAACAGACCCAGCCGATAATCGTTATGCAGGATGATCACCGGCCGCCCGTGATACCAGCGCCGTGCGGGATCAAACCCGTGCTGTTCGGCCATTGCATCGTGAATATGCCGGTTAAGCTGTTCAGCGCCCAGTGGCCCGACGCGGGTGGCAGTCAGCAGGCGCATGCTGTCCAGCGTCGCCAGCGCCATCTCTGGTGCGCTGGCCGCAAACAGCGGCGAGTAATCCGCCACCACGGCTGAGACCAGGGCTTCGCGGTCCACTTCCGGCGCCAGTTGCAGATCAATCTCGTCATTCGCCTGCGTGGCGGCCCGCAGTGCGGTTTCCGCCTCACCCTCGTTCACCGCTGCCGCCAGCCGGCCAATGGGACTGTCGGGGTGGAAGCGATGACTGGTCTGCAGGGTGACCACATGATCGCCCATCCCGGCGGTGGTCACCGGGGCGGGCGTATCCGGCCCGAGCAAGGGCTTGAGTGCCTTGTGCTGGGCCGCTGAGAAGCAATTCACTCCGGCCACACTGCACAGCTCGGCCAGTACCGAGCCGGATTCCACCGAGGCCAGTTGATAACGATCACCGAGCAGCACCAGCCGCGCGTTGTCATCCACGGCTTCGGCCAGTCGCGCCATCATCGGCAAATCCACCATCGAGGCTTCATCCACAATCACCACTTCGGCGGGCAGGGGATTGTCCCGGTCGTGGGCCGCGCGGGTACTGCCCTGGCGCAGTCCCAGCAGGCGATGCAGAGTGGCCGCCTGCCGGGGCAGATGGGGCTGCAGTTTGTCGGCATCGGCCATTTCCGCCAGGCCCTGACGGATGGATTCCATCATGCGCATGGCAGCCTTGCCGGTGGGCGCGGCCAGCGTGATCCGGGGCACCGGCGTCTCGCGGGACAGGGCGCTCTCCACCAGCAGACGCATCAGGCGCAATACCGTGTAGGTCTTGCCCGTACCGGGGCCGCCGGAAATTACGCAGAATCGGTGGCGCAGCGCCGTCGCCGCGGCCACCGCCTGCCAATGGGTCTGGCCCGCTTCCACCCAGCCATAGTCAAACAGGCCCCCGTCGCGGGTCAGCGGAGCGGTGTCCAGAGAGGATGGCGGCGTATCCATCAGGGTACGGAGCCTGCCGGCAAGCTGTATTTCGTACTGCCAGTAGCGGTGTTGATACAGGCGCCCGTTATCCAGAATCAGCGGCAGGCGCTCACCTGCGTCCCCGCACAAGGGGCTTTGTTCCAGCGCCGCGATGAATGCATCCCGGTCGCAGTAGCGCTTCTCGCCGGGCACCGCCGGCTCAAAGGTGTGATTCAGCAACAGGCAGGTGTGACCATCGCCCAGGGCACGGCTGACCAGCGCCATGGCCAGCACCACGGCAGCGGACCCCCCATGGCGCTCGCACCATTCGGCCAGGGCCACATCCACGGCACGCAACTGCTCACGTTCCAGTGCCGCTTCAAGGCGGGGCAGCAGTGAGCTCATGCGCTGACCTCCCGGGCGTCAAACAGCGCATCCAGGGCCGCGATCAGGGCGGCCGGGGGCCGGTCAAGATAGACGCCTGTGTCGGCATTCACCCCGTTCATGCCACGCACGAACAGGTATTGCACACCACCCAGGTGCTGCTCCGGCTGATAGTCGGGCAGGCGTTGACGCAGATGCCGATGCAGGGCCACCAGGTAGATCAGATACTGCAGGTCGTAATGTCCCCGGTGCACGGCGGATTGAAGCGCCTTCGGAGCATAATCACCGGCATGCTCACCGAGCCGATTGGTTTTGTAATCCAGCACCCAGTAGCGCCCCTGGTGTTCCACCACCAGATCAATAAACCCGTGCATAAGACCGCGCAGAACCCGCCGGCGGTGTTCCTCCGGCAACGCGCTGGCATAGCCGAAAGCCGCCAGCGTATCAATCACATCGCCGGCCGCCCCCCCTTGCAGGCGCATGGCGAAGCCCATTTCCGCCAGCTGTTGCGCGGGCGCCACCGCAGCCAGGGGACCAAGCTCCGGCAACGGCGTGTGCAGGGTTCGCCCCACCAGTTGGGCGACCGCCTGCAACTGGCTCCGATGCCCGGCCTCGCTTTGCCCTGCCAGCACCACGCCCCAGCGTCGCAAGGCGCCATGCACCATGCGCATGATGGCGTCATCCGGCGTCTTTTCGGGCGACGGCCAGATGGCCGGGTCGGCATGTTCGAGCAGATCATGCACGGCACTGCCGAAGGCGGCGCCGGTAAAACGATCCAGCAACGGGTCCAGCGCTGAACTTCCGGCCCCCCCCTCCGCGGCAGTCACGGTTTCCACTGGCGTTTCGTCATCGGCGCCGGCGCGGGGCGCCAGTCCACCGGCGACACCCCGGACCAGCGCCGTAAACGACAACATGAACCAGGGCTCGCGGGGCGCCGGCAGATCCTCGCGGACCTGGTCGAGCGAGGCTGGTGTGCTTTCGATCAGGCGCACGGCGCCGGGTTCAGCGACCAGCGGCAGGCGCTGCATCTGCTCCCCGACAGCCTGTTGCAGAACATCAATGCGGTTTTTGACGGTTTCCGGCCCAAACCAGTCACCAAACTCATCCTGGCGGGTCTGCCACTGCGTGTCCGGGCAGCCTTCACCGCTGTGCAGCAACCAGGCCAGCGCCCCGTTACAGGCCCCGGTCACCGGGCCCCAGCCCAGATACACCGCCTGCTCGGCGCGCGTCAGCGCGACGTAGAGCACACGCAGGGCCTCGGCCTTGCGCTCCAGCACGGCCTGGCCGAGACCGGCATTTTGACCATCGTCCACCAGTTGCAGGCAGGCCTGACCCCGCTGGTCATGGAAGGTAAAAGGCGGGGTGTCGGGTCGCTGCCCCCCCGTGCCCAGCCAGGGCGCAAAGGGCAACATCACCACCGGGTACTGCAAGCCCTTGGCGCGGTGGATGGTGGTGATGCGCACCAGAGCTTCATCACTTTCAAGCCGCAATTGCGCCGCCTCGGTGCTTTCCACACCCGACGGCTGCTGGCTGCATTGTTCCTCCAGCCAGCGAATCAGCCCGGCCAGACCGAAAGTATCCTGCTCCGCGGCCTGCAACAGCTCGGCCAGGTGCAGCCAGTTGGTGGCGCGCCGTTCGCCGTCCACCAGCGACAGCAAACGGGGCGCGGCCTGCTGGATCAGGGGCTCGAGCATGGCCAGCACGCCATGCGCCAGCCAGCGCTGATGGGCCTGCTGGAACAGCTCGTAGCACGGCTGCCAGCGGGTCTCGTCCCCCTGCATGGCCAGCAGATCACCCAGCCGCCAGCCGAACAGTTCACCACAGAGGGCGGTCTGCACCCGACGCAGATCCGCCGGCACCGCCACGGCCCGCAACACATGCCGCAACTGCCGTGCCTGGGGCGTCTGGAACACGCTGTCCTGATGCGCGCATACGGCCGGCACGCCTTGCCGCCCGAGTGCCAGCTGGAGCTGGACGGCTTCGGCATTGCTGTTGACCAGGACACAGATATCGCCGGGCGTCAGTGGCCGGGTTTCGCCGGGTTTTTCCACTCGCGCGCCTGTTTCGGGTGACAGCAACCGGGCAATTTCGGCAACCGTGGCGTTGATCAGTTGCGTCCTGGCCTGGCCCTTGCTGAGCAGTTTCCCGGCGTCCTCCGCTTGCAACTCCCACAGACTCAGCGGCGCCAGGGGGGCGTCCCCGACCCGGATTACACAGTCATTCTCGCCCCGGCCAGCTTTGACCGATACGAAATCAATGGCCTCGATCACAAAAGGTCGCTCCGGCGGCAACCGGAACAGGGTTTCGATGGCCTGCAGTAACGGCCCGGTGGAACGGTAATTGGTCTCCAGCCCGTAAGGCGCGGCGGCGGCATCGCCGCCGGCTTGCAGATAGGCATAGACATCGCCGCCACGAAAACCATAGATGGCCTGTTTGGGGTCGCCGATCATGATCAGCCCGCCCTGCGACACCTCGCCATAGATGGCATGGAGAATGCCGTACTGGCGCCGGTCGGTATCCTGGAATTCGTCCACCAGTGCCCAGGGCCAGCGCTGGCGCAGGGCCTGGCACAACTTGTCGCGCCGGGGACCATCGGTCACCGCCTCATGCAAGGCGGCAATCATGTCCTCGAAACTGAACAAGCGGCGACTTTGCTTGAGCTCGGCTACCGCCTGGTGAATCCCGGTCACGGCCTCGCGGATGCGCTTCAGCCGGGCCTGCTGAGTGGCGCGGTAGGCCAGGTCGCCGGCCCGGGTGACGGCCTCGTCCACGCCCTGTTTTTTGGCCTTGCCCTTGAATTCAGCCACCAGTTGGTCTGTTTGCAGGAAGTACAGCGCGGGATGCGGCAGCGGCCAGGGGCGGGCGTTGACGGCGGCGTCACATTCCGCCATCAATGCCTCAACCCCGCCGGCCGCTTCGATCAGCGGTTTCAGTGTGCTTTTGGAATTGAATTCACCGGCCTCGAGTACCCCCGCCAGGGTCTCGGCCAGGGACTCGTATTGTGCTTCCCAGGCTTTCTGCGCCTGCCCGCTCAGCTTCCGCAGTGCCTTGTCATCCAGACCGGTCAACTGCAGATGGGGTTTGTTCAGCACCTCGCCCAGTTCACTGAAGCAGACCCCGGGTGTCGGCCACAGCCTGGCCACGTCGGGATTATCACCGCCGATGACCTGGCATCGCCACCAGTCGCCGGTGGCCTCCTCAAACAGGGGCGCATCGTCAGTCTGCTCGCCTCGGTCAAAGGCCACGCCGCTGTCAAAGGCGTTTTCCGCCACCGCGGCCTGGGAGAAACCGTGGATGGTGGTGATCGTGGCCTCATCCATGCGTGCGGCGGCCGAGTTCAGCTGTCGGGCCAACTCGTGCGCAGGCGCGCCCGCCTTGTCCATCAAGTCCAGGATGAGCTTGTCCTCGCCGCTATGCGGGTCGGCGCTGCCGGGGTCGGCGGCCAGCGCCGCCGCCCGGTGCAGACGCGCGCGGATGCGGCCACGCAATTCCTGGGTGGCGGCCCGGGTAAAGGTCATCACCAGAATGTCGCGCACATCCAGTTTTTGCTCGATCAACAGCCGCAAATAGAGCCCGGCCAGGGCGAAGGTCTTGCCCGTGCCGGCACTGGCCTCGACCAGACGCAGGCCGGTCAGCGGCATCTGCATGGGCTCCCGGGACTGTACGCCGCTCATGCCGGGGCCTCCTGCTCATCGGCAGCCGGCGCCAGCGTGTCCCGCAGGGGTTGGCAAATGGCCGCCACCAGGCGGGTGAATTCACAGTCTTCAGGGTTCTGCCCCAGGCCCTCGCCGGCTTCCAGCAGAATGGAAAAGAACGGATCCACCGCCAGCCGATGGGGATACCAGGCTTGCGCATCAAGCGCGTCGTTGACCCGCTTGAGTGCGGCCGCCAGGGCCGCATCCCGGGAGTCGCCCTTTGCCAGCCTGGTTTCCTGCACATCGAGAAACTGATCAGCCAGATCGGGATGAAAGGGCAGGGGCCGGGTCTGGCCCTCGAGATACAGACTCACCAGCGCCTCCAGCAGCCGGCTGGCCTCAACTTGCTTGAGGCCGGTTTCCCGGATATCCACCTCGCCGTTCTCGTCAATCCCGGCGATGGCGAGCGTGGCCTGCGCGCCCTCCAGTTTGCCGGCCGCGCACAGGGCCAGAAAATCGATCCAGTGGGGCAGCAGATGCCGGCTCTTCAGCCGGCCCGGGCGCAGTCGTCGCAAGCCGTCGGACTGCACCTCCCGCACCCGGCCATGCAGGGTGACGCCATTGCCCAGCACCAGCTCCAGGTCGACCGGAGCGCTCTTGCCCAGCCATTTTCGTGCCACCGGCAACAGGCTGTTGACCGTGGTTGCAGCGTCGGCCCAGTCGTCTCCTCCCAGCGGCGGCGGCGGCAGCATGCCGCGACGATGCCACAGCCTTTGCGGTTGTTCCGGGTCCAGCGCGGGAATGTCGGTAGCCAGGGCTTGCGCCAGCAGTCCCTCACACAGCTGCCAGCGCGACAGGCCATCCAGACTGAAAGGCTCTTCCCCGGCCAGGCCCGCTTCAGCTTCATCCAGTTGTAATCCCACGTTATCGCGCAGGAATCGGGTCACCGGGTCACTGAAAAACTGCCTCAAATCCCGCAGCGCCACGGTCGGTGTTTCTTCCATTGGCAGCGTGGCGCCATCAAGCAACGGCAGCAGTTCGCGGGTCTCTGCGTCCCGCGCCCGCAGCCCTTCCAGCCATTCGCGACGGAAGCTGAATATCCGCTGAGACGCCTGATCACTGCTGAAATAGCGCGGGCTGAAAGGTTGCATGGGCTGACGGGTGAGCCATTTATTCAGAAAATCCTCGCGCGACTCACCGGCAAAATAACCGGCATGCACAAAATCCAGCAATTCACTGACCGTAGTGGCCGGTTCCAGTGTCTCGCCATTGCGTACGTCGGTGCCGATGTAGCTGATATAAAACACGTCCCGGGCCGCCAGCAGGGATTGCAGAAAGGCCATGCGATCATTGTCGCGATTGCCACGATCCCCCAATTGCCGCCGGTGCAGGACAAGGTTGAACTCGCGCCCGCCATCCTGGCGCGGGAAATCACCGTCGTTCATGCCCAGCAGACACACCACGCGGAAGGGCACCCCCGCCAGCGACTGCATGCCGCAGAAGCTGACTCCGCCCGACAGCAGCGGCTGGCGCTCACTGCTGCGGACCAGGTTTTGTCTCAGGGCCTCGCGCAGGGCGTCGGCATGCAACAACCCGGTATCCATGCATGCATGGGCCGTATCCAGCAGGCCCAACGCTTCGTGAATGACCTGCATGGCTGCTGTTTCGGTGGCATCCTCGGGATCAATCGCCAGGGTTTGTGCCAGCAGGGCATTGATTTGGTCATGCCATTGCGCCGGGCTGCGTTGTCCATGGAACAGGTCGCGCCAGCGTTGCAGGGTACGAATCACCCGGTGCAAGCGACCCGCCGTGGCGGCGCTGCCGCCCTCAAGCTCTGTCCAGGGCGCCACATCCGCCACCAGCGTGCTGTCATCAGCCAGCGCACTGCCGAGTAACAGACGATCCAGCCCGAACTGCCAGCTGAATTCATCGTAATCGCCCGCGCCCATGGCCCGGCGTGATTCACCGTCCAGCCCCCAGCGCACGCCGGCAGCGGCGACCTGCTGATGCAGGGTATCGAGGTCCGACTCATCCAGTCCAAAGCGGCGCATGATAGCCGGCACCGACACCAGCGCCATGATATCCGGCGCGCGCCAGCGCGAGACCGACAGCGCCAGCAATGCCTCAAAGGTCTGGACCACCGGATGACTGGCCGTGCGTGGCTGATCCGACAACGACCAGGGGATGCGCCGGCGATCACCCGGTGGCGGGGCGCCGAATACACTGCGGATCGCGGGGGCATAATCGGCCAGCTTTGGCACCATGACGGCGATATCGCGTGGTTGCAGACTCTCATCACGGGACATGAGATCCAGCAACTGGTCATGCAATACCTGCACCTCTCGCAATGGCCCGTGGCAGGCATGCATTTGAAACGAAACATCGGGTTCGGGCCCGTCGAAATCACCCGCCGGACGTCGCATTTCAATCACGTCGCGCTGGATAGCGGCAAGCAGGGTGGTGCCCTGCGGCGGCGCCGGCGCCAGTTCTTCTCCCAGATCCGGCGCGTGGATGGCGGTGAGTTCATCCGAATACAGCAGATGTACAAAATCCCGTGCCGGCCGGCCCAGTGAGGCCAGCAGCGGATGCTGTTCCTCGATGCCCTGTTCCCCGGGCAAAGACTCATTTTCCACATCAAAGGCCAGGGACACCGGCCGATTGCTGATCTCGCCCCAGTAATGGGCCGAGGGGTTGGGAAACAGAAAGTGCACATCCACATATCGGGCCAGGGTGTAGAACAGGCGCAGATAATCCGGCGGCAACTCGGCCAGCCCGAAACAGATCAGGCGTCCGGTGGGCACGGCTGCGGCAGCGGTTTTCGCATCCAGTGAGGTAATCGCCCGACGCAACACGTTCACGCGGTGCGACGCGCCCAGCGCCGCCACCAGTTTCTGCCAGACCGCGGCCTGCCAGCGAGCGGTCCCCGAATCGCTGGCCACCTCGTTACGGTCCCAGGCTTCCAGCATGTCACCGCGAAACACCTGGTACTGATCGAAAACATCGGCCAGGCGTTCGGCCAGCTGTATCCGGTGAACTTCACTGGCGGCGTCCGTGGCAGCGCCCAGATAATCCCTGACCGCCGGAATATCGCGGGCCATGTCGGGCAACAGACGATAGATATGCCAGACGAGCTTGTCCCGCGACCAGGCTTCGCCGGCTTCCAGTCCCATGCTTTCATGAATCAGGGTTTTCCAGATAAAGCCGGCGGGCAAGGGAAAGTCCACATTGGCCAGTACGCCTTCGTCCTCGGCCAGCTGCTTTTGCAGCCAGCGGCCGCTGCCCTGCCCGGGGACCACCACGGTATCCGGCGTCAGCGGTGAAGCCGGCGCATACCGCTCCCGCAACGCGGCGAGCAGCTCGGCGAGCCGCTGCAGATCATGGTGATGGTAGAGATAAAACACGGTTGACTGACTCCGGATCCCGCCTGGATATTGATTAAACCAGCCGCCTGCGACGATTAGTGTCGCCCGACAGGCAAGGCCCAGGGCCTGCTAGACTGCCGTTATGGCTGACCTGACCCACACCCCCGGTAGCATTGACCTGCATACCCACTCGACGGCCTCCGATGGCCGCCTGTCCCCCACCGCGCTGGTAGACAGGGCGGCTGATGGTGGTGTCCGGCTGCTGGCGCTCACCGATCATGACACGCTCGCCGGTCTGGATGAAGCCTCCCATCAGGCCCGTATTCGGGGTATCGAGCTGATCAAGGGGGTGGAAATTTCCGTGACCTGGGAAAAACGCACCCTGCATATTGTCGGGCTGGGGGTGGCAACATCGGAGCGCACACTGGCTTCCGGCCTGGCGGGACTGCAGGCGCTGCGCGATCAGCGGGCCCGGGCCATGGGTAAACAACTGGAGGCTGAAGGACTGGCCGGGGCCAGCGAGCGGGCGCGTGAACTGGCCGGCGGGGGCCAGATTACCCGTGCCCACTACGCCCGCCTGCTGGTGGATGACGGGCTTTGCGACAAGCCGCAACAGGCTTTCAAACGTTATCTGAAACCCGGGCGGCCAGGTTATGTGAATGTCACCTGGGCCGGGCTGGAAGAGGCCATCGGCTGGATTCATGCCGCCGGCGGCCAGGCGGTCCTGGCGCACCCCATGGCCTATGGCATGACCGGCGCCTGGCGCCGGCGCATGTTGACGGCTTTTTGTGACGCCGGCGGCGATGCCATGGAGGTGTGCTGCGGCAACCACAATCCTTCCGACAACCATGTCTGCGCCCGCGATGCCCGTCATTACGGACTCAAGGGCTCGGTGGGCTCGGATTACCATGGCCCGCATCAGCGCTGGCTGGCGCTGGGCCGGCCGCTGCCGCTGCCCGCCGACATCGAGCCGGTATGGGTTCATTTATCGTTTTAGGTTTTACGTGGTTACGTGATTACGTCGCGGGAAGGAGCGTTGCAGAGCGGATCACCCTGGCGCACGCGCCGACAAGCCAAAAAAACAGCCGCGAAATGGGCGCGAAATTTTCGCGAGATGGAAAATAAAAAGCATTAACCATGAAGAGCTTGAAGAACACGAAGGGGTGGGGTTGCTTGATGTCGTAGGGACGGATATCCGGATAAGATGGTTTTGGCTGCCGTCGTCCCCGCGAAGGCGGGGACCCAGGGGGCTTCGGGGCGCTTCCGGATTCCCGCCTGCGCGGGAATGACGGGATAAAGAGACCGAATTCTGGATAAGTCATTATCTCGGTGTATTCGGTGATTTCGGTGGCTGCGTATTTGTGTGGAAATAACACCCCTTCCCGTCTTCATGCGCTTCGTGCGCTTCATGGTTCACTTGTTTTGATTTTGATATCTCGCGAGAATTTCGCGTCCATTTCGCGGCTATACAGACAAGCTGTCGGCGCGTGTGGCATGGTTTCGGTTTTGCGACACTGTGTCGCGCGACGTAATCACGTAACCACCTGATCGCTTAACCACGAGACAACCCATGAGT
>PWYF01000147.1 GCA_003567955.1 Thiotrichales bacterium | reverse complement strand
CGGTCGTCATCCGCGTGCGGTTGCGCACCCGGCCCATGCATCAGTGGGAGGTTGGGCGTGAATACCTCCGGCGCATCAAGAAGGCCTTTGATGACGAGGGCATCGAGATTCCCTTCCCGCATCGCTCCGTCTATTTTGGCGAAGCCAGCCGCCCGGTGGCGATGGAGCTCAGCGACAAGCGAGTGCACGATGCGCCGGCGGGCAATGACTGAGCGGGAAGCGAGCTGATGATTTACCGGCTTGGTGAGCGTGTGCCGCAACTGGAAGGCGACAATTTTGTCGCCGAGTCCGCCAGCGTGATCGGCTCGGTGGTTTTGCGCCCCGGCGCCAGCGTCTGGTTTGGTGCGGTGGTGCGCGGTGACAATGACCTGATCACCATCGGTGAGTGCAGCAATATCCAGGACGGGGCGGTGCTGCACACCGACCCGGGGCTGGCGCTTGAGATTGGCCGCGATGTGACCGTGGGCCACCAGGCCATGCTGCACGGCTGTCATATTGGCGATAACAGCCTGATCGGGATTAACGCGGTGATCCTTAACGGCGCGCGCATCGGCCGCAATTGCCTGATCGGGGCCAATGCCCTGGTCACCGAGGGCAAGGAAATCCCGGATAACGCCATGGTGCTGGGCGCACCGGGCAAGGTGGTGCGGGAGCTGGATGAAAAGACGATTGCTTCTCTTCGTGCCAGTGCCAGCCACTATGTCGAAAATGCCCGGCGCTATCGCGAGCAGCTCAAGCCCGTGTGAGCGTGCCCCGGGCACCTGAATCGGTGTTTGGTCCCTTGTTCCCGGCGGTGCTAGTCTGGGCGGCGGAATCACAACAATCGCAAGCGAAGGAGTGTCTGCATGAAAAATATTGCCTTTATCCAGAATCTGGGCCCCCTGGCGGGGCGCGTTCTGATCGGTGTGCTGTTTATTATTGCCGGGGGTAACAAGATCATGGAGTCCGAGGGCACCATGGCCTATATGGAAGCCCATGGTCTGCCGGTCGTTATTTTCCTGCTGGTTTTGACAATTATTATCGAGTTGCTGGGCGGACTGATGATTGCCTTTGGCTGGTATGCGCGTTTCTCGGCTACCGTGATTTTCCTGTTCCTGATCCCGGTAACGCTGATATTCCACCCGGTAACTGATCCGGAGGAAATCAACCAGTTCCTCAAGAATCTGGCGATCATGGGTGGTTTGCTCTATGTCGCTACCTACGGTCCGGGTAATTACAGCATCAACAAGGAATAAGCCGGTCCCTTAATAGCAACAAAAAAAGGGGCGCCCGAGGCGCCCCTTTTTCGTTCTGCTCTGAAGCTAGTCCTCGTCATTGTGCTCATGCGCCGGCTGTTCAGTGCCGTCCTTGTCCTCATGCATGCGCCGGTGATGCTCGCGCATACGCATGCGCCAGTGGCCCTTGCGTTGCTTGCGGTCACTCCAGCCGAAGCTGCGGGTAACGCCGATATAGGCGGTGTCGATGGTCTGGTCCACGCGCTGATCCGACCCCGTCAGGCCGTCACCGACCCGGGCCTCGAATTCGTAGCGATCCACGCCACCGCGGACGCTGAAGCGGTCGCTGACCCGATATTCAAGGCCGATACCGACTGTGCCAAGCGGTTTGTTGTCGGTGCGTGAGCTGCCGTCATCCGGGCTGATTCGTACCCGGCTCATGCCCAGGCCAAGGCGGCCGTAGCCTTCAAGATTGCCGGCGATGGGCACACGGCCCACACCGCTGAAGGTAACCGCGCGATAGCGCAGCTCACGCTCATCGCCATCATCATAATTGCCCAGTGACTGGATGGCGCCTTCAATGCCAAACCACTGGTTGAAATTGAAGCCGCGGCTGAGGCGCATGCCGGCGCTGCGGTCGTCAAAATCATCCTCGAAGGCACCGCCATCATCATCAAAGGTGGCGGACATCAAATCCAGGCCGAAATAATTGCGTGGGGCGTCGGCCAGGGCCAGTGCGGGGGTCGCCGCCAGTGCCAGGGCCGGAATCAGGGTGCGTGCAAGTTGCTTGTATCGCATCGGTCGTCTCCCGTTGCTCATGAGTGTTCCTGGTGCTCTTGAGACAGGGACCGGGCGCGAGGGTTCCCGATTGCGACAGATAGTTGCGCAGCGTGGGGGGATCAGAGCAATAAACGTTGTAGCAATCGTTCATGGATCAGGTTGAGCTGCTCCAGCTCGCCGATATCCACCCACTCGTTGACCTGGTGGATGCTGCTGTTGCGGGGGCCGAGTTCAATCACCTGGGCCCCGGTGGGCGCGATGAAGCGGCCGTCGGAGGTGCCGCCACCGGTGGAGAATTCCGGGCCGCGGCCGGTGATTTCATGTACCACTTCGTGGGCGGCTTCGATCAGCTCGCCGCGGGGGGTGATGAAGGGTTCGCCGGAAAGATGCCACTGCAGGCGATAGTTGAGGCCGCGAGAGGCAAGAATGCATTCCGTCTTCTGGCGCAGGGTCTCGGCACTTGATTCCGGCGAAAAACGGAAGTTGAAGTCCACCGCCAGTTCGCCCGGGATGACATTGGTGGTGCCGGTGCCGGCATGGATATTGGAAATCTGGAAACTGGTGGGCGGGAAGTGGGCATTGCCCCGATCCCATTCCTCGCTGCACAGGGCATTGAGGGCATCCAGCGCGGCATGCACCGGGTTGATGGCCAGCTCCGGATAGGCCACGTGGCCCTGCTTGCCAATCACCCGCAGCTGGCCGGAGAGTGAGCCGCGCCGGCCGTGGCGGATGGTGTCGCCCAGGCGCTGGTGACTGGAGGGTTCGCCCACCACACACCAGTCGATTTTTTCATCCCGTGCGCTCAGTTGTTCGATGACGTGACGGGTGCCGTGCTCGGCGTCGCCTTCCTCGTCACTGGTGATGAGAAAGGCAATGGAACCGGGGTGATCGGGATGGGCCGCCACAAAGCGCTCACAGGCAGTAATCATGGCGGCGAGGCTGCCTTTCATGTCGGCGGCGCCCCGGCCGTATAGCCGGCCCTCGCGGATTTCGGGCCGGAAGGGCGGGCTGTGCCAGAGTGACTCGGGGCCGGCAGGCACCACATCGGTATGGCCGGCAAAGACCAGCAACGGCGCATCAGTGCCCCGGCGGGCCCAGAGATTGCTGACACCTCCGGCGGGCAGGTGCTCCACTTCAAAGCCCATGGCCGTCAGGCGCTCGGCCAGCAGCGCCTGGCAGCCGGCGTCCTCGGGCGTCACCGAGGCCCGGGAGATCAGGTCTGTCGCCAGTTGCAGGGTCTCTGACATGGCTTCACACTCGCAGCAGTCGGGCCCACTGGTCCGGGTCAAAACCGTTGATCACGTGCTCGCCGCAGGCCAGCACGGGGCGCCGGATCAGTGTCGGGTTTTTCAGCATCAGTGCGATGGCGCCGGCCTCGTCCAGTCCTTCACGTTCGGCCGGGGGCAGCTTGCGCCAGCTCATGCCGCGGCGATTGAGCAGGTTCTGCCAACCCAGGGCGTCCACCCAGCCTTGCAGTTGTGCACGCTCCAGACCGTCGCGCCGGAAGTCATGAAACTGATGCGCCACACCGGCCGCTTTCAGCCAGCGCCGGGCATTTCGCACCGTATCACAGTTGCTGATGCCGTAGACCACCGGCGGGTGGTCCTTACTCATCGATATTGCGCAGCAGCTCGTTAAGCCCGACCTTGGCCCGGGTTTTCTCGTCCACCTGCTTGACGATGACCGCGCAGTACAGGCTGTGGCTGCCATCCTTCGCCGGCAGACTGCCGGGCACCACCACCGCGCCGGCGGGCACCCGGCCGCGGATGATCTCACCGCTCTCGCGGTTGTAGATCGGGGTGCTCTGGCCGATGAAAACCCCCATGGAGATCACCGCGCCGCGTTCCACGATCACGCCCTCGACAATTTCCGAGCGCGCGCCGATAAAGCAGTTGTCCTCGATAATGCAGGGCGCGGCCTGCAGCGGTTCGAGTACGCCGCCGATGCCGGCGCCGCCGGACAGATGCACATTGGCGCCGATCTGGGCACAGGAGCCCACCGTGGCCCAGGTGTCGATCATGGAGCCGCTGCCCACGTAAGCGCCGATATTGATGAATGAAGGCATCACCACCACGTTGGGGGCCACATGGGTGCCCCGGCGCACGGTGGCCGGCGGCACGATGCGCGCGCCCTGGTTGCGGAAGTCTTCCTCGCCAAAGCCGGCGTAACGGGTGGGCACCTTGTCGTAAAAACGGGTAAAGCCGCCTTCCATGACCTGGTTGTCTTCCAGCCGGAAAGACAGCAGCACGGCCTTTTTCAGCCATTCGTTGACCTGCCAGCCCCTGGCGGTGGGCTCGGCCACGCGGGCCTCGCCGCTTTCCAGCAGGCCCAGGGCCTCCATGACCGCACCCCGGATTTCATTGTTGGCGCTGGCCGGGGTGATCTTGTCGCGCTGGTCGAAGGCTTTCTCGATAATGGCTTGCAGCTGCTTCACGTTGAACCTCTTTGCTCGAATCAATCAGTGTTTGCTTGTAAAAGCGCAAATTGTAACCGCTTCAGGCCGGTTTTGCCTGCACGTGGCAATCCGGCTCAGTCCTTTTCCGCCCAGCGCGCCAGCGCTTCGGGCAGGGGTTGCAGCTCGCCCGCCTGCTCGCCGTACGCGCCAATAGTAGTCAGCCGGTCTTCGGTCAGGGGGTGGGTCTGGAGGAATTCCACCCGCGCCTCACGGTCGAGCTGGTTCTGCATGGCGAGGAAAAACTCATCGGCGCCATTGGTGTGCCCGTAATGGGCCTGCAACAGGTCAAGCGCCAGCGCGTCGGCCTCGCGTTCCATCTCGCGTGAGTAGCGCAGCATGCCCAGCATGCCACCGGTGCCCAGCACCTGTTCCAGGCCGGTCTGGCCAGTGCCGCCGGTGACCAGGGCCCACACCAGGCTGAGCACGGCACCCCGGCCAAGCTGGCGGATGGGGTCGCGATGATGGATATGGGCAATCTCGTGGCCGACCACCATGGCCAGGCCGTTTTCGGATTCCACCTCCCGGATCAGGCCGCGAGTGACCATAACATGGCCGCCGAGGGTGGCGAAGGCGTTG
>PWYF01000055.1 GCA_003567955.1 Thiotrichales bacterium | reverse complement strand
TTCGATCTTCTTCTGGGTGGTGCCGCCGTCCTGGTCGCTGAACTGCACACCGATCCCGGCGGTGCGCTTGCACTGGGCACCCCGTGGCGTGACCCAGATTACCTTGCCGGCCACTGGCAGGCGCTCGGCATCATCCATCAACGTCAGCAGCAGGAAGACTTCCGCGCCCAGGCGGTAGTTCTTGTTGGTGGGGATAAACAGCCCGCCGTTTTTGACATACGGCATGTACGCCATATACAGCGCGCTCTTGTCCTTGATCGTGAGCGTGAGTATGCCCTGCTGGGCCTGATTCATGGCCATATCGCGGCGGCTCTCCTGGTTGGGTCGGCGTTAATCATGGATTCCAGCGGCCACTGCAGTTTGTACCACCATGGAATCAAAAGCGCCTCGAGCATCAAAGTCTGGTTGACCTGGCTACCCGCAAGCGACCTGTAATAATAAAGTACATCGAGATAAAGGAAAATCTGGTTCAAGTCTACCGCTTCAGCCACATTTCGCAAGCTTGCCTCGATTTCATCCGGCAAGCGCTGGCGGCCGGCGCCGGTCTTGAGGTGCACCAGGGCCATGCTGATCCGCATCAGCCAGTCGATCACCACTTCCGCGCCGGGTGTTTTGACCCATTCCGCGGCCAGGTGCACCGGCTCCACGCCCCGCATGCAAAGGGTTTCCCATTCACTGAGTAAGCGTGCCTGGGTGGCTGAGAAGTCCTCGTGCAGCATTTGCAGCGCTGTTAATGGTGCATTGCCGCTGAAATCCAGCGCCAGCTCAAGGTTCGCCTGCGACGCTTCAGGGGCCGCCCCCGCAAGCCATTTGAGCGCATCGTCGTGAGCCGGGGGGCTGATGCCCAGAATCTGGCAACGACTGCGTATGGTGGCGGGCAAGCGCGCGGGGCTGGAGCTGACAAGCAGCAGCACATTGCCGGGCTCAGGCTCTTCCAGCGTTTTGAGCAATGCATTGGCCGTGTGGATGTTCATGGCCTCGGCCGGCGCAATGACCGCCACGCGATAGCCCGGTTCCTGACGCGTCAGCTCGAGCTTGCCGCACAACTCGCGAATGCTGTCGATCTTGATATTGCCGCTTTCCTGCTGTTCAACCCGGAGGAATTCGGGGTGATTGCCGGCTGCATGCAGCGTACAGCCCCGGCACTGGCCACAGGCATGGCCATCACGATCCGGGCGCTGGCACAACAGTGAAGCGATCAGGGCCTCGAGCAACGCCATTTTCCCGGTGCCCGCCGGTCCCTGGATCAGCCAGGCATGCGCCAGCTGGTCACGCTGACGCGCCTGCTGCAAGGTCAGCCACTGCTGGCGTTGCCAGGGAAATGGGGCCTGTAACTTATCCATTAATTACATTAAATAGTATTTTTAAGTTATTGATAGTCATCTTAATCAAATAGATCTTCAAGTGCGTCCTGCGCCTGTGTCAGCACCGCATCTGGTGGCTGTGATGCATCAATCAGCCTGAAGCGGTGCGGCTCGGCCTCGGCCCGGCGCAGATAGGTCTGACGCACCCGCTGATAGAAGTCCTCTCGCTCACTTTCAAAGCGGTCTGCCGGTCGCTCCCGCTGCCCTGCCCTGTCCATGCCTTGTTGCACATCTATATCAAACAGCAGCGTGCGGTCAGGGCGCAGACTACCCTGTACCCAGTCCTCAAGCCGTGCGATCCGTGCTTCTTCAATCCCGCGTCCGCCCCCCTGATAGGCATAGGTGGCATCGGTGAAGCGATCACACAGCACCCATCGGCCCGCAGCAAGCGCCGGCTTGATGCGGTCATGCAGATGCGCATCCCGGGCCGCAAAAATCAGCAGCAACTCGCTTTCGGGCGGAATTTCCCCCGGCGCCAGCAACAAACGCCGGATTTGCTCGGCCACCGGTGTCCCCCCCGGTTCACGCGTCAGCTCGACCTCTATCCCGTGCGCACGCAACCAGTCGGCCAGCCCCTCTATGCAAGTGCTTTTGCCGGCGCCTTCACCGCCCTCGATGGTAATAAAGCAGCCTTTTTCCATGTCCGCGTCACTCATCACCGGGCCCGCGGCGACCACGCAAATAACGGTCTATCGCCCGGTTGTGTTCTTCCAGGGTCGCGGAGAAATGGTGGGTGCCATCACCCCGAGACACAAAATACAGCGATTCGCCCGGCTTCGGGTCCACCGCCGCCCTGAGTGATGCCTTTCCTTGAAGGGCAATGGGCGTGGGCGGCAAACCGGCACGGGTATAGGTATTCCACGGGTGATCGCGGCGCAAGTGATACGGCCGCACTACCCCGCCAAAATCTTCTATCCCGTAAACCGTGGTGGGGTCTGTCTGCAGCCGCATACCCCGCTCCAGCCGACGCACAAAGACGCCGGCGATCTGGCGTCGCTCATGTGCAGCACCGGTTTCCTTTTCGATCAGGGAGGCCAGAATCAGTGCCTCGTAAGGCGAATTAATGGGCAAATCCGGTTGACGATCGGCCCAGATCTCATCCAGTGCCTGCGCCATACGCTGGTAGGCCTGGCGCAACAGCGTCAGATCTGTGGTGCCCCGTGAAAAGGTATAGGTATCCGGGAAAAATCGCCCCTCCGGATGCTTTTCCGGATGCCCCAGCGCAGCCATCACCGCCTCGTCAGACTTGCCGGCAAGGGTATTGTCCAGGGCCTCATTCGCCTCAAGGGCCTGCCTGAGCTCCCTGAACTGCCAGCCCTCAACCACGGTCAGCCGGTGCATCAGGACCTCGCCGCGGTGCATCATCTCCAGCATTTGCTGACGGCTCATGCCTGGCCGCAGACGATATTCCCCGGCACGTATATCGGCCCGATCCTGCACACGCCCCAGCCATACAAACAGGCGTGGATGCTCCAGCACCCCTGCTTCGGCCAGCTCGGCCGCAACACGGTGCAGGGAGGAACCCGAAGGCACCCGGATATCCAGCGGATCCACGAACCCGTCAAGCGGCTCGGTCGCATATCGCCAGCCGCCCCAGAGCAGGGCTATCGCGCCCACCAGAACCACAGTCAGAGGGATTGATATCAATCTCACCGAGGGTTTCACTTATGCACCCCTGCCAACGCCGCCATCCAGTAACGCGGCAATATCACGGGCCAGTTTCCGTACCAGCGGTGGAACCTCGAGATTTTGTACCTCCAGTCGCGTCACCGGCATGATGCCGCGTACCGCATTACACAAAAACAGCGCCTGCGCTTGCCGGCAGTCTTCCGGCGAAAGCGCTTCTTCCCGCACCGGGCAGCCTTCCGCCACCAGCCTTTCCATCACCAGCTCGCGCATCACGCCGGCCACGCCTGCGTTCGCCAGATCCGGGGTATAGAGTATATCGTTTCGAAGCACGAAGAGGTTGGCGCTGGTGGCCTCAATGACCTGACCGCCCGCATCGCACATCAGTCCTTCATCAAAGCCGCTGTCGACCAGCTCGCGCCGTGCCAGCCCCTGTTCCAGTCGCCCACAATGCTTGAGTCCCGCCAGCGACGGGCTGGTCGCCAACCGTGTCTGGCAGAAAGTCACCGCCAGGCCATCCGCTGACAACACAGGCGCTTCACGGCTGATCACGATTCGCAGGGGAACCGGTGTTTGCGGCGGAGTATAGGCCTGCCCTCCGCTGCCACGGGTATAGATGATCTTGCACACGGCGGCCGGCAGGCCGGCACTGACCTGCGCACATTCCTGCGCCAGCAGGTCGGGTTCAGGAGCTGGCAGGCCCAGGCGTTCTGCCCCCTGTGCGAGACGCGCCATGTGCCGGCGCCAGAGCGGCGCCCTGCCCTCATGCATGCGAATGGTTTCAAACAGGCCGTCGGCGTATTGCAGCCCGCGATCAGTCACGGGTACGACAGTGGCCACCCTGCCATCCACCAGCACGGACGGACGGTCAGAGGCCCCCATCACAGCCCCGATTCAGGGCGCGCGCCGGAAGACCAGCGTGCCGTTGGTGCCCCCGAACCCAAAGGAATTGGAAATGGCCACATCCATAGCCATCTCGCGCGCCGTATGCGGGACGTAGTCGAGGTCACACTGCGGGTCGGGGTTGTCGAGGTTAATGGTGGGCGGGGCCACCTGATCGCGCAGCGCCAGCACGGTAAATATGGCCTCGGTGCTGCCGGCAGCGCCAAGCATATGACCGGTCATGGATTTGGTGGAGCTTACCGCCAGCTTGTCAGCATGGGCGCCAAATGCGTGACGTATGGCATTGGTCTCGGCCACGTCACCGACTTTGGTCGAAGTGCCATGCGCGTTGACATAGGCCACATCGTCCGCGTTCAGGCCGGCATCCGCCAGTGCATTGTGCATGCACCGCGCCGCCCCTTCCCCGCCTTCGCTGGGCTGGGTCATGTGGAAAGCATCCCCGCTCATGCCAAAGCCGGTCAGCTCGGCCAGAATTTCGGCGCCGCGTGCGCGGGCATGTTCGTATTCCTCAAGCGCGACCACCGAAGCCCCATCCCCAAGCACAAAACCGTCACGATCACTGTCAAAGGGACGGCTGGCCCGTTCGGGATCATCATTGCGGGTGGAAAGGGCTCTGGCGGCGCAAAATCCGCCCAGTGAGACCGGTGTGCTGGCATATTCGGAGCCACCGGCAAACATCACGTCGGCATCGCCGTACTGAATCAGACGGGCGGCCAGACCAATACTGTGGGTGCCGGTAGTGCAGGCGGTCACCGAGGCCAGATTGGGCCCCCGCAGACCGTGCATGATAGAGAATTGACCGGAGATCATGTTGATGATGTTGCCGGGCACAAAGAAAGGCGAGATCTTGCGTGCCCCATGCTCCAGATAGGCGCTGTGGGTGTTTTCGATGCCGTTGATCCCGCCAATACCGGAGCCAATGAATACACCCACCCGGTCCGGGTCCGTGCGTTCAAGATCAAGCCCCGAGCGGGTCAGCGCCTCACCGGCGGCCGCCAGACCATAGTGGATGAAGACATCCAGTCGTCGGGCATCCTTTGCCGGCATGTAATCAGCGGGGTCAAAGTCACGCACCTGGCCGGCAAAGCGAGTGGGGAACTGGCTGACATCAAAATCGATATCCTGGAATGGCGCGATGCCACTGTTGCCAGCGGTGATATTTCGCCAGGCGTCCTCAACATTCAATCCTACCGGTGAAACAATACCCAACCCGGTAATAACAACGCGTCGCTTGGACAAGGTCTCCTCCCCTGCGCGCTGGTTGCGGGGCCTGAGAGCCCCGGGCTTCATGCCCTGACAGAAAATACGGAACCCCCGCAGGGGTTCCGTGGTGTATTTCTGCCGCTAGTCCAATCGCTGTAATCCAGGATGCATCATCAGGCACCCTCGGGACACAGTGTTTTCAGTCCAGGTTGGCCTTGATGTAGTCAATGGCCTGCTGAACGGTGGTGAGCTTCTCGGCTTCTTCATCCGGAATCTCACACTCGAATTCTTCCTCAAGCGCCATGACTAGTTCCACGGTGTCCAGGGAATCCGCGCCCAGGTCATCAACAAAAGAGGCGCTGTCAGTCACTTCCTCTTCCTTGACCCCGAGCTGTTCAACGATGATTTTCTTAACCCGTTCCTCGATGCTGCTCATGGTTTTATTTTCCTCCAAGGGTGCAACAGTCAGTAATGATGCGGGCGCCATTGTAGAGAAAACGCTCCGCACGTGCCACATACAATAAATTCGTTCTCCCCGGCCCCGGCCAGGCCACTGTCTTGCCCGCCCCGTCGCCTGCAAGGTGTCGGGACACGCAGAGCCGGGGCTTGTTTTCCGAAGCCGGCCGACTCGCCGGCTGCCTATGATGGCAGCAAACTTCGCCCGGCGAAAGCCTCACGCCATGTGCAGGCCACCATTGACATTAAGTGTCTCGCCGGTGATGTAGCTACCGCCTTCGCCCGCCAGGAAAGCCACCGCCCGGGCAATCTCTTCGGGCTGGGCCAGCCGTTGCAGGGCTACATTGGCCAGCATGGCTTCGCGCTGCGATTCATCCAGGGCGCTGGTCATGTCGGTTTCCACAAAGCCCGGTGCGACAACATTCACGGTAATCCCCCGGGAGCCCACCTCACGCGCCAGCGACCGGCTGAAGCCGATGATCCCGGCCTTGGCCGCGGCGTAGTTGGCCTGGCCGGCATTACCGCTCAGCGCCACCACCGATGAAATATTGATGATGCGCCCTTCACGGGCCTTCATCATGCCGCGCAGGCAGGCCTTGCTCATGCGGTACACCGAATCCAGATTGGTACGGATAATATCCGACCATTCCTCGTCCTTCATGCGCATCAGCAGATTGTCGCGGGTAATGCCGGCATTATTAACCAGCACCGCCGGGGGGCCGAAGTTATCACGCACGTCAGCCAGCAGTGCCTCGATTGAGGCCGGATCAGCCACATCAAGCACCCGCCCGGCGCCACTGATGCCGGCATCGGTCAGCATGGCACTGATGTTGTCAGCCCCCTGCTGCGTGGTGGCAGTGCCTACGACCACCGCGCCCTGACGCCCCAGCTCCAGGGCAATCGCCTGACCAATACCCCGCGAGGCACCAGTCACCAGTGCAACCTTGCTTTCAAGCATTCTCCTGCTCCTTTGCAAATACCAGCCCGGCTTCCAGGCTGTCGTTATCCATCACACATTTCACCGGCGCAGCCTTGTCGATGCGCTTGCCCAGGCCGGCCAGCACCCGGCCCGGCCCGGCCTCTATAAAGGCGCTGACGCCCGCGCCGCGCATCGCCTGCACGGTTTGCACCCAGCGCACCGGATTATGCAGCTGGCGGACCAGTGCGTCGCGAATCTCGCCGGCATCACTGCGGGTGGCCGCATCCACATTGTGAACGACCGGGATATCCGGGATTTTGATGTCAGTCTCATTCAGCACATCCGCCAGTCGCCGGGCTGCCGCCACCATCAGGCTGCAATGCGAGGGCACGCTCACCGGCAACGGCAGGGCCCGTTTGGCCCCGGCCTCGCTGGCCGCCTTCATGGCCCGCTCTACTGCTTCACGTTGCCCGGCAATGACCACCTGGCCCGGGGCGTTGAAGTTCACCGGTTCCACCACTTCGCCGTCGGCGGCCTGTTTACAGATTTCAGCGATGGCCTCGTCTTCGAGCCCCAAAATGGCCGCCATCGCACCGGTCCCGGCCGGCACGGCGGCCTGCATGAATTCACCCCGGCGGGCCACCAGCGACACCGCGTCGCTGAAATCCAGCGCGCCGGCACAGGTCAGCGCAGTGTATTCCCCCAGGCTGTGTCCGGCCATCATCGCCGGCGACGGGCCGCCCTGCTCTCGCCATAACCGCCAGACCGCCACACCGGCGGCCAGCAATGCCGGCTGGGTGCGGTCAGTGCGGTTGAGATCTTCTTCCGGCCCCTGCAGACATAACTGCGCCAGATCGTATCCGAGCACCGTGCCCGCCTCCTCGAAAGTCTGGCGAACTACAGCATGATGTTCGTAAAGGTCAGCCAGCATCCCTACAGACTGGGAACCCTGACCCGGGAAAATAACTCCTAGTGACATGAATAGACACTCCCGGCTGGTTTATGAAAACGGCCGCAACAGCGCGTCGGGCGCTATGCACCGGCGCGGCAATGCTAACATGGGAACTCCGGCATTGCCGGTCATCCCGGGGTTTGTCCCCCGACAGTCTTTTAACCATTCGGGTGCGGTGGTATAAACAGGGCCCTTGCAGCGCTTCACCCGGGAACAGTCATTTCAGCTGCGAGCTTTGGCAGCAGGAGCAGATATGCGACGCAAAGTATTCAATCCGGGCCGCCACAGGCAGATGACCGGTTTCACCCTTATTGAAATCATGGTGGTGGTCGCCATCCTGGCCATCCTGGCCGCCATCGTTGTGCCCAATGTCATGGACCGTCCCGATCAGGCCCGTATTACCAAGGCCAAGCAGGATATCCGGGCACTGGAAAGCGCGCTTAACCTCTATCGCCTGGATAACTACGTGTATCCCTCCACCGACCAGGGGCTGGAAGCCCTGGTAGAGGAACCTTCCGGTGAACCGGCCACGCCCAATTATCCTGCGGGCGGTTATCTGGATCGCCTGCCACGCGACCCCTGGGGTCGGCCTTATCAGTATCTCAACCCGGGCGAGCGCAGCAGCATAGACATCTACTCGCTCGGGGCCGACGGCCAACCCGGCGGAGAGGGCGTCAATGCCGAGATCGGCAACTGGCAGCTGGACTGAGCCTGGCCGACGCGTGCCTCTATTTCCCGTGTCCCGTCATCGCGTCAGCGGCTTTACCCTGCTGGAAGTGATGGTGGTGATATTCATCATGGCCACGCTGACCTCTCTGGTATTGCTGGCCACGGGTGACAGCGAACGCGGCGACCGGGAGCTCAGACGCGAGGCCGATCGCCTGGCCCTGGCAATGGATCTCGCCAGCGAAGACGCCATGTTACGCACGCTGGAACTGGGGCTTGTGATTAACCGCGAAGGCTACCGTTTCGTGATGCTGGAGAGCAGCGAGTGGCGCGATTACGGCAGCGGCAATCGTGCCCTGCGGGCGCACCGGCTGCCCGAAGGGCTCGATGTGGTGGTCGAGTCCGAAGGCTTTAATGCCGAACTGACCGAAGAAGATGACGGCACCAACCCGCAGATTATTTTTCTCTCCAGTGGTGAGGTAACGCCCTTTATTATCCGGCTGGGGCGTCGCAACGAACCGCCACTGACGGTCATTGAAGGCGACGCTGCCGGCAATATACGAACACGGCCCGCCGACGAACTCACCACCGCCGGGCGCTGATCACCATGCCTGCATCATTCACAACCCGCGCCCGCAAGTCTGCCGGTTTTACCCTGATCGAGGTTCTGGTAGCCCTGGTTATTATCGCCTTTGCTCTCAGCGCGGCGATCACCTCGGCCAGCTACTACACGCGTAACAGTATCTCGCTGGAGGCGCGCACCTTTGCCCACTGGGTGGGACAAAACGCATTTGCCGAAATGGAAAACACCGACCCCTGGCCCGGCACCGGTGAGCGCAGTGGACGAGCTGAAATGGCCGGTCGCGAATGGCGCTGGGAAGCACGCATTCAGGACACACCGGACCCATCCTTGAGGCGGGTGGATATTGACGTGTTTCTGACCGGAGAAGACCAGGGCCGCATCACCCGCATCAGCGGCTTTCTGGGCGAGCGCCCCACCCGGCCGAGCGATGAAGACGCAACGGAGTCCGGGTTATGACGCTGTCTCGACCCCAGGCCGGCTTCACCCTGCTCGAGATTATCGTGGCGGTCGCTGTGTTTGCCGTCATGGCGGCGATGGCCTATGGCGGGCTCAATACCGTGCTCGACACCCGCGCCAGGGCCATGGATCACAATCAGCGCACCGCCGATATTCAGATCGCCGTCTCACACTTAAGCCGGGATCTGGAACAATTCGCCACTCGCGGCATTCGTGATCAGTTCGGTGATCGCCAGGCGGCCTTTATTGCCGACCCGCGCCACCGCTATCCGCTGGAGTTCACCCGTCACGGCTGGCGCAATCCCCTGGAGGCGCGCCGCAGTACCCTGCAGCGGGTGGCCTGGCAACTGGAGGACAACACCCTCACGCGCTACTACTGGCGCCACCTCGACCGTGCCGACGGGGCCGAACCATTGCGCCAGCCGTTGCTGGAGGCAGTCGATGAGATCCGTCTGCGGTTTCTGGATGCCACGATGGAGTGGCATGAGCAATGGCCGCCGGTGAATATGCCCCCGGAACGCGAGGGCCACTCCCCTGTCGCCGTGGAGTTCGTGCTGGAACTCGAGGACCGGGGCCGGGTCCGGCGACTGATCAACCTGCCGGGAGGACGCTGAGATGACAGCGTTGCGCTTCCGACATTTCATTTCTCCACCCCGTACTCAGCGGGGCGCGGCTCTGATCACCGCGATGCTGATTGTGGCCATCGCCGTCAGTGTCAGTGCTGCACTGGTAGCGCGCCAGGAACTGGATATCCGCCGCAGCGGCAATCTGTTGCACGAGGGTCAGGCCACGCTGTACTGGCGAGGCGTGGAAAACTGGGCGGCCCAGATTCTGGGGCGTGACGCCGAGGACACCGAGTTTGACCACCCCGGCCAGGCCTGGGGCCAGACGCCACCTGCCATGCCTGTGGATGGCGGCGCCATTGAAGGCCGGCTGATCGATATGCACGGTTTTTTCAACCTCAACAGTCTGCTCGACCCGGGCGGCGAACCCAATGAGGCGGCCGTAGAGGTATTCCAGCGGCTGTTAATCAACCTGGGCCTCAGTGATGATATTGCCATTGCTGTGCTCGACTGGCTTGACCGCGACCAGCAGCCACGTTTCCCGGGCGGCGCCGAGGACAACCACTACCTGGGCCAGGATACCCCCTACCGTACCGCGGATCGCTTGATGCACAGCGTCACCGAGCTGCGGCTGGTGGCCGGGGTGGACCGCGAGGCATGGGCGTTGTTGCGCCCGCATGTGGCGGCACTGCCGGGCAACACTGCGATTAATGTCAACAGCGCCGGTGTGGACGTGCTGGCGGCGCTGGCGGATAACCTGGACCCGGGCCAGCTCGAACGGCTGGTGGAAAAGCGCGAGAATGAAGCCTATGAAAGCGTGCGTGACTTCCTTGCCCATGATGCCTTTGCCGGGCAGGAAATCGAGGCCGGGCTGCTGACTGTAAACAGCGACTATTTCATGATCCACGCCCGCATTACCGTGGGTCAGTTCCGCAGCGAGCTTTACAGTCTCCTGCACCGACAGCAGAATGGCGCCGTATCCATTGTTTCCCGCCGGCGAGGTACACGCTGACTGTGGCCGACAAGATTTATCTGCGCATACCCCGGGATGAGCAGGCCCCCGTGGTCTGGTTGTATCCCGGCAGCGAGGGCGACCCTGCTCTGGGCCGTGGTGCGCTCGCCCAGGCCGCTGACGCCATCGGTGCGCAGCCGGCCACTGTGCTGGTGCCCACTGAAAATGTCCTGCTGACCCGTGTCGAGTTGCCGGTGCGCAACCGCCAGCGCTTGCTCAAGGCCCTGCCCTTCGCGCTGGAAGAAGACCTTGTCGATCCGGTCGATCAGCTGCATTTCGCGCCCGGTCCCGCCGGTGGCGAGGCGGGTGCCACCGCCGTCGCGGTAGTGCGGGATGAATATATGCAGCATTGGTGCGCGACACTGGATGAGGCCGGCATCCAGGCCACCACCCTGTTGCCGGATGTGCTTGCCCTGCCTCGTCGTGACAATGGCTGGAGTCTCTGGCTGGCGCCCGGCGTGGCGCTGCTGCGTACTTCCGCCACCCAGGGGCTGGCGCTGGATGCCGACAATCTGGACGTGCTGCTGCCGGCCATGCTGGCGCATCAGCGCCCGGCCGGAAAAGACGCGGATGACGAGCCCGATGAGTCCGACACGCCGCTGCGGCTTGATCTGTACCTGAGCGGTGATACAGCGCCGGATGACGGTCTGCGCGAGCTGCTGGCACAGTACAGCGACGATATCCGCGAACACCAGGTCGATGAACTGCTGGATCTGGTCCGTTCGCCACCCGCGGACAGCCTGCCGGAATCTCCCCGGGCGCGGCCCAATCTCAGACAGGGCGCGCATGCCTCGCATAACGAGCAACGTGAGCTGTGGCGGCGTTGGCGACCCGTGGCGGCGCTGGCAGCGATCGTGGTGGTGCTGCAATTCGGGCTTAACCTGTGGGAACTGCAGCGACTGGACAGCCGCGCGCAGGCACTGCAGTCCGAAACAGAGGAATTGTTCCGCGCCACCTTCCCGGATGTCCAGCGCATTGTAGACATGCGAGTGCAGGCCCGGCGCGAGATGAACCGTCTGCGTCAGGGCGGCGAAGACGGTGACGCCGGCTTCCTGTGGCTCATGGAACAACTGGCACGCGCCATGGACGCGGCCGACGATGTCCGCCTGGGCTCACTGAGCTACCAGGCCGGGCGACTGGAATTGCAGCTCACAGCACCGGAGCTGGCGGCGATTGAGCGCATCAGGGCACAAGCCCGCAATGGCAATGTGGATGCTGACATTCAGTCGGTCAGCAGCCAGGATGACGGGGTCAGTGTGCGCCTGACCCTGCGGGAGCAGACGCCATGATGGAATCACTGCTTGAATGGTGGAACAGTCTCGCCGTGCGCGAGCGCAAGCTGCTCATGGTCGGTGGCGGCGTACTGGCGCTGGCGCTGGCCTGGCTGCTGGTCTGGGAACCGGTACAACAGGGGATCAGTGAGCGCGAACAGGCGATCAACAATCACCAGGCCCTGATCGGGGAACTGCAGGTCATGCGCGAAGAAGCACGGACCCTGCGCGGCCGGGCCCGGGCCAATGCCGGCGGGGGGACGCGCGGCGATCTGCTCAGCCTGGCCAACTCATCGGCACGCGAACACGGGCTGGGTGGCGCCGTTCAGCGTGTTCAGCCCCAGGGTGATGACCAGGTCCAGGTCTGGCTGGAACAGGCCGCCTTTGATGAATTGGTCGCCTGGCTGGGCACCCTGCAATATGAGCACGGTATTCGCGTACACAACATCAGCCTCGAGCGCCAGCGGGAACCCGGCCGGGTCAACTCCCGTGTGGCCCTGCAACGCTGACTGTCAGTCATGGCTGAAAATCACGATTCACTGAAACCACAGGCCTGGTAATGAAATCGGCAACCCCCACAGTATGGCAGCCCGGCTGGAAGACGCTGCTCGCCATTGGCCTGGTGACCTGGCTGATCTATCTGGTGATCAGCTTCCCCGCCGCCCGGGCCTGGGCCTGGTGGGGCAGCGATGTGCCGGGGCTGCAGGTTGCCAGTGTGGAAGGCACCGTCTGGCAGGGAAGTTTGCGTGGTGTGCGCTACGATAACTTCAGCGCCCGCAGTATTTCCTGGGCGCTCTCCCCTGCTGCCTTATTGCGTCTGAGGGCAGTGCTGGAGCTGGATGTGCGACTGCAGGAGGGTTTTGTCACCAGCCGCGTCCAGGCCGCCCCTTCCGGCGCGGTGGAACTCAGTAATCTGCAAGGCCAGGTCGCCCTGCCGGTGCTCGCCCCCATGCTGGAATTGCCCCCCAATATGGTTGAAGGCCAGATCAATTTCGGCTTTGAACAGGTGCTGATCAACGGCCTGCCCCGCAGCGCCGAGGGCCGTGCCACCCTGGGCCAGGCCGGTTTCCGTATCGGCCGCCGCTTCACTGAACTGGGCAATTTCGCCGCCGATATCCATACCAGTGAAGAACAGGTACTGGTGGCCGATATTCGCGATCAGGGCCAGGGGCCGCTGGCGGTTGAAGGTGCGGCGCAGTTCAACCCCGCTAATGGCAGTTACAGCAGCAACCTGCGCATACAGGTACGGGAATCCGGCACAGAGCTTGAGCGCATGCTCGAGGGCGGGCTGCGCAAGGATCGCGACGGCAACTATCTGCTCAACTACAACGGGCGCCTGCAATTGCCCTGAGCTCTCGCCTTTGGGGCGCCATCACGTATCGGCTATACTGGCGTCTGGCTTCCCATCCCGGCTGAGGATTCATGGTCTGGAAACCCCATGTCACCGTAGCTGCGGTGGTGGAACAGGACGGGCGCTTCCTGCTGGTCGAGGAGCGCGTGGGTAACGGTGATCTGGTGCTCAATCAGCCCGCCGGCCATCTCGAGGACCAGGAAACCCTGATCGACGCCGTCTGCCGTGAAACCCGCGAGGAGACCGCGTGGCGCTTTCACCCCGAGGCCGTCACCGGGATCTATCTGTGGCGTAACCCCGATAACGGGCGCACCTTTCTGCGGGTGAACTTCTGCGGTCAGGTCTCCGACCATAATCCGAAACAGCCGCTGGATGAGGGCATCATCAAGACACACTGGCTGAGCGCGGATGAGATACTGCGTGAGGAGCAACGCCTGCGCAGCCCCCTGGTCACCCGTGGCCTCCAGGATTACCTTGACGGCACCCGCCACCCGCTCAGCGTACTGACCCATCTGGATAACAACGGCGAGACATGGTGACGACGATGGATTTTACGGGCGACCCGGCCAGCACCCGGGTCATTGTCGGCATGTCGGGTGGTGTGGATTCCTCCGTGGCCGCCTGGTTGCTGCAGGAGCAGGGCTTCGAAGTTGAAGGGCTGTTCATGTTCAACTGGGATGCCGACGATGCCTATTGCACCGCCGCCGAGGATTTCCAGGATGCCCGCCGCGTCTGCGAGGAGCTGGAAATCCCCCTGCACCGTGCCACCTTCGCTGAACAATACCGCCAGCGGGTGTTCAGCCATTTCCTGGCGGAATACCAGGCCGGGCGCACGCCCAATCCGGATATTCTCTGCAACCGCGAGATCAAGTTCGACGTGTTCCTGGATCACGCCCGTCGGCTGGGCGCGGATTACATCGCCACCGGCCACTATGCCCGCCTGCGCCGGCTGACGGATGGCAGCGTCAGCCTGCTTGCAGGCATCGACCCCGGCAAGGATCAGAGCTACTTTTTGCACGCGGTGTCGCAAGCGGCGCTGCGCCAGACGATGTTCCCGCTGGGCGAATTGCACAAACGCAAGGTTCGCCAGCTGGCCGTGGAGGCCGGGTTTCACAATCATGCCAGAAAAGACAGCACCGGCATCTGCTTTATCGGCGAGCAGGATTTCAGCCGTTTTCTGGGCCGTTACCTGGCCACCGACCCCGGCCCCATGCTCACGCCCGAAGGCCATGAGGTCGGGCGTCACCAGGGGCTGGCCTTCTACACCCTGGGTCAGCGCAAGGGGCTGGGTATCGGCGGGCGTGCCGGCGCTGACGAGCGTCCCTGGTATGTGCTCGACAAGGACATGGCCAGCAACACGTTGTATGTGGGCCAGGGCCACGACCACCCCTGGCTGATGCACGATCAGCTCGACAGTGGCCCGGCAAGCTGGATCATCGGTCGGCCGCCGGCCCTGCCCCTGCGCTGCAGCGCGCGGGTACGCTATCGCCAGCAGTCCCGCCCCTGCCAGGTCGAGGCCCTGACGGACGGGCGCTGCCGGGTCAGCTTTGATGAACCGCAGTGGGCGATTACGCCCGGGCAGTCGGTGGTCTTCTACGATGGCGAGACCTGCCTGGGCGGCGCGGTCATTGAGGCACGTCGTCAGTGCCAGCCGGCCCGGGTCAGCGCATGAACCATCCACGTGCGGATCGGGTACTGGCGCTTGCCGGCGTGTTTCAGGCCACGCTGCTGGTTGACCGTGTGGCCTGGGGTCAGCAGGACCATGACGACCCTGCCCTGGAAGCTTCCCTGCAAAGCATTCTGCAAGTCGATGCCAGCGACGTGCCGGCGGTTTACGGTGGCGTGGCCCGACTGCGCTGCGGCCTGGATGCCCTGCTTTGCCAGTTCCGCGACCGCAAGAACCCGGGCCGTGGCCCGGTGCCCTACTATGTTGCCGCCCTGCTGCAGCTTGAGCGCCGCCTGCAGCGCAATCGCGAATTGTTTAACCGCCTCGGTGAGGGCATTGAATCCGTCCAGCGTCAGGCCGACTATTTCGGTCTGATGCACGAGAACACCCTTGCCGGCCTGGCCGGGCTTTACCAGCAAAGCGTGGGGCAGATCGGCCCGCGGGTCATGGTCCGTGGCGAGCCGGCACAGCTGCAGAACGGCCGCAATGCCAGCATGGTTCGTGCCCTGCTGCTGGCCGGCATCCGTTCTGCTGTGCTCTGGCATCAGTGCGGCGGCTCGCGACTGGGGTTGCTATTCGGCCGCGGCGGGATTGTCAAAGAGGCGCATCAATTGCGCCAGCGCAGTCTGGACAGCTGAGATTTTCACTCCGGTGCGCATGGAGCGCCGCTGCCATATCCGCTATAATGGCGAGCTGATCGACTGCTTTTCACCGGCGCTTTATTCGCGCCGGCGGTATTTTATTCACGCCAGGAGGACTCATGAGCGACAGTTTCAAGGCACGTGGCACACTTGATGTAGATGGACGCGAATACGAAATCTGGCGTCTGGATGCAATTGACGACGAGAAGGTGGCCACCCTGCCCTTCTCGCTCAAGATTCTGCTGGAAAACCTCCTGCGCACCGAGGATGGCGTTAACGTCACCGCCGATGACGTCAAGGCCCTGGTCAACTGGGACCCCAAGGCCGACCCCAGCAAGGAAATTGCCTTCACCCCCGCGCGGGTGGTGATGCAGGACTTCACCGGCGTGCCCGCCGTGGTGGATCTGGCCGCCATGCGTGATGCCATGAAGAACCTTGGCGGCGACCCCGAAAAGATCAACCCGCTGTCGCCCGCCGAACTGGTCATTGACCACTCCGTGCAGGTGGACGAATACGGCAAGTTGGATGCCGCCGATCTCAACGCCGCCATCGAGTTCAAGCGCAACAAGGAACGCTATGCCTTCCTGCGCTGGGGCCAGAAAGCCTTCTCCAACTTCAGTGTGGTGCCGCCCGACACCGGCATCGTGCATCAGGTCAACCTGGAATATCTGGCCCGCGTGGTTTTCACCCGTGACGCCGACGGCAAGGCACAGGCCTACCCCGACACCCTGGTCGGCACCGACTCCCACACCACCATGATCAACGGCGTGGGCGTGCTGGGCTGGGGCGTGGGCGGCATCGAAGCCGAGGCTGCCATGCTCGGTCAGCCCATCAGCATGCTGATCCCCAACGTGGTGGGCTTCCGCCTCACCGGCAAACTGGCCGAAGGCGCCACCGCCACCGATCTGGTGCTGACCGTCACCGAAATCCTGCGCAAGAAGGGTGTGGTCGGCAAGTTCGTGGAATTCTACGGCGAGGGCCTGAGCGAGCTGCCGCTGGCGGATCGCGCCACCATTGCCAACATGGCCCCGGAATACGGGGCCACCTGCGGCATCTTCCCCATCGACAGCGAAACCCTGCGCTATCTGGAGCTTACCGGGCGTGAACCCGAGCAGGTGCGTCTGGTGGAGGAATACGCCAAAGCCCAGGGCATGTGGCGCGAGGACGATACCCCGGACGCCCGCTACAGCGACGTGCTGGAGCTGGATCTGGCCAGCGTGGTGCCGAGCCTGGCCGGCCCGCGACGGCCGCAGGACCGTATCGCCCTGAGCGAGGCCAGAGAGGTTTATCAGAAACACCTCAGCCCCCTGCTCGAAGAGCGCGAGGGCAAGAACGGCGAGCAGGCCCGCTTCGAGGGCGAAGGCGGCAACAGTGCCGAGCCGCCGCTCAAGGGCCAGGCCCCGGTGGAATACAAGGGTGAAAAATTCAACCTCAAGGATGGCGACGTGGTGATCGCCGCCATCACAAGTTGCACCAATACCTCCAATCCGGCGGTGATGCTGGCCTCCGGGCTGGTGGCCCGCAACGCGGTCAAGCGCGGCCTCAAGAGCAAGCCGTGGGTGAAGACCTCACTGGCGCCCGGCTCCATGGTAGTCACCAACTACCTCAAGAGCGCCGGCGTGATGGACGACCTGGAGCAGCTCGGTTTCCATCTGGTGGGCTATGGCTGCACCACCTGCATCGGCAACTCCGGGCCGCTGTCCGAGCCCATCGCCCATGCCATTCAGGAGCATGATCTGGTGGCCTGTTCGGTGCTCTCCGGCAACCGCAATTTCGAGGGCCGCGTGCATGCCGACGTGCGCATGAACTTCCTGGCCTCACCGCCGCTGGTGGTCGCCTATGCCCTGGCCGGCACCATGAACATCGACCTCTACAAGGAGCCGCTGGGCCAGGACGCCGACGGCAACGATGTCTTCCTCAAGGACATCTGGCCCAGCCAGCAGGAGATCAGCGACGCCATCAGCGCCAATGTTGATGCCCAGGCCTTTACCAGCGCCTACGGCTCGGTGTTCAAGGGTGACGAGCGCTGGAACAATCTGGACGTGCCCGAGGGCGAGATCTACCAGTGGGACGAGAACTCCACCTATGTGAAGAACCCGCCCTACTTCGAAGGCATGGACATGTCACTGGATGACATCAGCGATGTTCAGGGCGCCCGTGCCCTGGCCCTGCTGGGTGACAGCATCACCACCGACCATATCTCGCCTGCCGGCGCCATCAAGCCGGACAGCCCGGCGGGCAAATACCTGCAGGAAAACGGCGTCAAGCCCGCGGACTTCAACTCCTACGGCTCGCGTCGCGGTAACCACGAGATCATGATGCGTGGCACCTTCGCCAACATCCGCCTGCGTAACAAGCTGGTGCCGGGCGTGGAAGGCGGTTACACCCGCCACATCCCCAGTGGTGAGCAGATGGCCATCTACGATGCCGCCATGAAATACCAGCAGGACAACACCCCGCTGGTGATTCTGGCCGGCAAGGAGTACGGCACCGGCTCCTCGCGTGACTGGGCGGCCAAGGGCACGCGCCTGTTGGGCGTGAAGGCCGTGATCGCCGAGAGCTTCGAGCGTATCCATCGCTCCAACCTGGTGGGCATGGGTGTGCTGCCGTTGCAGTTCAATGACGGCGACAGTGCCGAGAGCCTGGGGCTGACCGGCGAGGAAAGTTTCGACATCACCGGTCTGGAGAAAGGCAGTAAGGAAGTCGATGTGACCGCCACCACGGACAGTGGCGAGAGCAAGCGCTTCAAGGCCCGCGTGCGTATCGACACCCCCAAGGAGTGGGATTACTACGAGCACGGCGGCATCCTGCCCTATGTGCTGCGTCAGCTGGCCGGTGACAAGGCCGCTGCCTGATCGCGGGTCTCTGATCTGCAACAGAAAAAGCCCGCCGCCTGGCGGGCTTTTTCATTGTAAGCGGGAAAGCGACAATAACGTTGTAGGCGGGAAGGCGGGAAAGTTGTAAGACCTACAACCTTCTCACTTTCGCGCTTTCGCGCTTTCCCACCTTCCCGCTTTCCCGCATAACCTGGCAGTTGAAAAGCCGTGGTGTCGTTGTTCATGCTTACGGATGAAGGGGGAGCATCATGGAGTGTCCGAAGTGTCAGGCGCCGCGGACGGCCGGGGAGGAATCCTGCGGGCAATGCGGCGTGGTTTTTGCCAAGTATGAACAGTATCTGGCGGCGCGTGAGGCTCTGGCTCGGGAACGTGCTGCACGCGCGGCGCAACCGGGGCTGTGGGTGCAGTGGCGGGACGCGGCGCTGAGTCCGCCACAATACATGAAGGATTGGTGGGTGCCCTGTCTGGTGTTGTGGGTGCTGTTTGTGTTGTGGGGCTGGAGTTATATCAGCCAGGATATTGCCTCGCTGGGGCGCAACCCCGGCTTCCTGCACAACATCAATCTGCCCTTCCATGAGGCCGGGCATGTGATTTTCGGGATTTTCGGGCAGTTCATTGGCTCGCTGGGCGGCACGCTGGGGCAATTGCTGATGCCGGTCATCTGTGGTGTGGCGCTGTTCCTTCGCAGTGATGCCTTTGGCGCCAGCATTTGCCTGTGGTGGTTCGGGCAAAACTTCCTCAATATCGCGCCCTACATGGCCGATGCCCGTGCCGGCCAGCTGCCCCTGCTGGGCGGCAACTACGGCCACTCCTCACCCTACGGCTTCCACGACTGGGAATACCTGCTCAACGAGACCGGCTTGTTGCATCTGGATGAAACCCTGGCCGCTATCACGCTTAACATCGGACGCCTGATCATGCTGGCGGCCATGGCCTGGGGCGCCTGGCTGTTATGGCAACACTGGCAACAAAGCCGCCAATAACCCCCCACGTTGTGTACGCTGTGGTTAAATTCGAACCCGAGTAATACCGCACTACAACGGCTGGAGCCAGCAGATGAGTACAGACAAACCCGCCGTCGACTGGCAGGGCACGCACATCGCACGCGTGCGCCTGGACTGGCCACCCGGCAACCGCTTTACGCTGGCCCGCCTGCAGTCGCTCTATGAAACGCTGGAGGCACTCGCTGAGGAGGGTACGCTGCGTTGTGTACAGCTTGTCGCGGCAGGTGATGATTTCAGCCACGGCGCGGATCTGGCCGACCCGGGGGTGGCCGAGCGCATGCAGCAGCCCGACGGCCTGCGCGAGGCAGGCCTTGAAATCGGCTCACTGGGCCAGCGGCTGATTGATCGCTGGCGGGATATGCCGGTGCCAACTGTAATCAGCGTGCGGGGTCATGTGATTGGCGCCGGCGCCTGTCTTTTTGCGGCAGCGGATTTCCGTATCGCGACAGCGGGAGCACAGATCCAGTTTCCGGAAGTGGATCGGGGCATGTATTTGTCCTGGGGCATTCTGCCGGACCTGGTGCATGAGTTCGGCCCTGCCCTGGCGCGACGACTGGCGGTGGCCGGCGAAATGCTCCCCGTATCGCAGTTGCCGCCGGGCGTGGTCAGCATAGTGGATGACCATGCTGATCAAGCTGGCGCGGCGCTGGCGGGTGA
>PWYF01000038.1 GCA_003567955.1 Thiotrichales bacterium | reverse complement strand
TGCTGCAAATACAGCACGGCGTCATCGAGCACATAGACCAGACGCCGACGCACCGTGCAGGAAAGCCAGGTGATCATACCGTCATTGTGCGCGAGCACCTCAAACTGCAAGGGATCGGGTTCGTCCGGGTTTTCAGATTCCAGATCAAGCCCCACGGTGACCTGCCAGGCGGCCGCCGACTCGTGGCCCCGGCCCATGGCGCGGATGGCAATCAACCGGTTCGCTTCACCGTTGACCAGCCGCAGGACACTGTCAATCTGGCTGGCACCACGCCAGCCAATCGTCTCGGGCGCTCGGCCACCGGCCCGGGCCAGGTACACCGTCAGTGCCGCCAGCGCCCAGGTCTGCTCATTCGGCGCCGGGGCGGCCATGCTCGGATCATTCGCCATGTGCTCGGCGATAAAGGCCGTGGTGACCTTGCCGGCGGCAAAAGCCGGATGGTCACACACCCGCGCCAGAAAATCGCGGTTATGCACCATACCCAGCAATTCCGTACGCCGCAGGGCGGAAACAAGCTTGCGCCGGGCTTCATCACGGGTGGCGCCATGGGTAATCACCTTGGCGATCATGGGGTCGTAATGGGGCGTGATCTCACCGCCCTCGTGCACCCCGTGATCCACGCGCACATCCAGCCCTTCAGGCAAGCGCCAGCGCAGTACGGGGCCGGTCTGGGGCATGAAATCCTGCGCCGGGTCCTCGGCATACAGACGGGCTTCCATGGCATGGCCCGTGAGCGTCACCTGCTTCTGCGTCAGCGGCAGTTTGCCGCCGGCAGCCACTTCCAGCTGCCAGGCAACCAGATCCTGCCCTGTGATCAGTTCGGTGACCGGATGCTCCACCTGTAGCCGCGTGTTCATTTCCATAAAGAAAAACTCGCCGCCGGCATCGAGCAAAAACTCCACCGTACCGGCACCGACATAATCAATGGCACGGGCCGCCTGGCAGGCCGCCTCGCCCATGGTCGCACGCAACTTTTCGCTCACTCCGGGTCCCGGCGCTTCCTCAATCACCTTCTGGTGGCGGCGTTGCACCGAACAGTCACGCTCGCCCAGATGAATCACATTGCCGTGGGTGTCCGCAAACACCTGCACTTCAACATGCCGGGGCGCCTGTACCGCACGTTCCAGGATCAGGGTGTCATCACCAAAGGCATTGCGGGCCTCGGAGCGGGCTGAATCCAGGGCATCATCGAATGCTTTTTTGTCCTCTACCAGCCGCATACCCCGGCCGCCACCGCCGGCCGCCGCCTTGATCAGAACCGGAAAGCCGATGCGCTCGGCCTCCTTGCGCAGCCGTGCGGGCTTCTGATCTTCTTCCTGATAACCCGGCACACAGGGCACGCCGGCCTCAATCATGCGCCGCTTGGCGGCCGCCTTGTGACCCATCAGGCGCATGGCCTCGGCGGAAGGCCCGATAAACACCAGCCCGGCCTTGTCGCAGGCTTCGACAAAACCGGCATTTTCGGCCAGAAACCCGTAGCCCGGATGCACCGCATCCGCCCCGGTGGCGCGAGCCGCATCCAGAATACGCTCGACGTGGAGGTAGGATTCCGACACGGTCGCCGGTCCCAGCCGCACCGCCTCGTCTGCCAGGATGACATGCGGGGCGTTGCGATCCGCCTCGGAGTACACCGCGACCGTGTCATAGCCCATGGCGCGGGCACTGCGAATCACCCGGCAGGCGATTTCACCCCGATTGGCCACCAGCACCTTGTGGAATATTTTTTTCTTCATCTTGCGTGGCATCCGTGACGGCTACTTGCGCTTGGGCAGAATATCCATGAACTTGCAGATAATACCCAGCATGATCTCGTAGGCGCCGCCGCCGATGGACATCAGCCGGCCATCGCGGAAAGCGCGGGTGATCGGGGTTTCGTTCATAAAGCCCATGCCGCCGTAATACTGCAGGCAACTGTCGGTGACTTCGCGCATCAGTCGCCCGCCCTTCAGCTTGGCCATGGAGGCGAGCATGGTCACGTCATTACCGTCGGCATAATCGCGACCGGCACGATAGACCATGGAACGCAGGGCCTCGACCTCGGTCTTGAGCTCGGCCAGCCGGAAATGCACCGACTGGTTATCGATAATGGGCTGACCGAAGGTCTTGCGTTCACGCGTATATTCAATGGTGGCTTCAATAGCCCTGTCCATGCCGGTCATGGACGTCGCTGCGCCCCACAGACGTTCTTCCTGGAACTGCAACATCTGCAGAATAAAACCCATGCCCTCTTCGCCAATACGGTAGCGCACCGGCACGCGCACATCCTCGAAGAAAAGCTGCGCGGTGTCGGAACTTCGCATGCCCAGCTTGTCGAGCTTGCGCGCAATGGTCACGCCCTTGCTGTCCAGCGGCACCACGATCAGGGACTTGTTCTTCCAGGGGGATTCATTGCTGTCGCCGGTGACCGCCAGCATGCACATCCAGTCAGCCTGGGTGCCGTTGGTGATCCACATCTTGCCGCCGTTGATCACATAGTCATCGCCATCACGGCGGGCCGTGGTCCGGATTGCGGCCACATCAGAGCCGGCGCCGGGCTCCGACACGCCAATACAGGCGACCTGCTCACCGGCGATAGCCGGCGCCAGGAACTCCTTGCGCAACTCATCGGAACCATGCGCGGCCAGCGCCGGCGTGGCCATATCAGTCTGCACGCCAATGGCCATGGGCAGGGAACCGCACTGGATATTATCGATAGCTTCGGCAAAGGCCAGCTGAAAGGTGTAATCGAGCCCCAGACCACCGTATTCCTCGGGCTTGTTAATGCCCAGCCAGCCCTGCTTGCCCATTTTGGCGAACAGCTCATGGGCCGGAAATATGCCGGCTTCTTCCCATTCCTCAACATGAGGATTGATCTCATTATCGACAAACTTTTTGACCGAACGCTGCAGTTCGAGGTGTTCTTCCTGATAGATCACGGCTTTTCTCCGGCAAATGGACTCACAGGACCAGTGACATGCAATCTAGCAACCAAGCAAGCGCTTGGTCAAGAAATTAAACAGACTTCAGGCAAGGCATGACCGAGCGGTCCTAGCGACCTTTCTTGCGATGACGAATGAGACGCTGGCGTTGCCGCGCCTGGCGGGGGGTAAGCGTATTCCTGCGGCCTGCGAAGGGGTTTTCCGAGGTACGGAACTCGAGCTGTAACGGTGTCCCCCACAGCCCGAATTCACGACGGAACGCGTTGACCAGATAACGCCTGTAAGCGGGCGGCACTTTTGCTGTCTGGTTGCCGTGAATCACGATGACCGGCGGATTGCGCCCGCCCTGATGGGCATAGCGCAACTTGATCCGGCGACCCTGCACCAGCGGCGGGGCATGGGCAGCAACCGCTTTTTCCAGTACGCGGGTTAACCGCGAAGCCGACAAATCGGCGTTGGCCGCAGCCCAGGCTTCGCGCACAGAATCAAACAGCTCGCCTACCCCGGTACCGTGGAGGGCCGAGATATAGTGCAAACGGGCAAATGTGACAAAGGGCAGTTTCACATCAACCTGACGACGAACGGTCTCACGCTGCTCTGGCGGCAGCCCGTCCCATTTATTCACCCCCAGCACCAGGGCACGGCCACGCTGAACAGCAAGCCCGATCAGGCTGGCATCCTGATCGGTGACACCCTCGCTGGCATCAAGCAGCACAACCGTGACCTGGGCCTGCTCCATGGCCTGCAACGCTTTAACCACACTGAATTTTTCTATCGATTCACGCACGCGCTGGCGCCGCCGGATACCCGCGGTATCAATCAGCACCCACGGCTGCCCATCCCGCTCAAAGGGGATGGCGACCGCATCACGGGTGGTCCCCGGCATATCAAAGGTCACCACCCGCTCATCACCGAGCAGGCGATTAACCAGCGTTGATTTGCCCACATTGGGCCGGCCCAGCACCGCGATATGGATGGCGTCTTCCATCACCGGCGCTGACAAAGGCGCATCCAGACGCGCTGCGGGCGGTAGCTTCTCGCTCACAGTACCCACCAGGGCCTGCATGCCGTGACCATGCATCGCTGATACCGCCTGCGGTGTGCCCAGCCCCAGCCCGTGGAAATCCGCGCCGGCCACCTCGCCGGGCTTGCCTTCGGCCTTGTTGGCCACAACCATCACCGGCTTGCCCGACCGGCGCAGCATGTCAGCCACGTTTTGATCGCCCGGCACCACCCCGTCACGGGCATCCACGACCAGCAATACCAGGTCACTTTCCTCCAGGGCCTGACGGGTTTGTTCCGCCATCAGGGCATCAATGGCTTCATCCTCGACCCCGAGCCCCCCGGTATCCACCACCACGCAACTGCGACCATCAAGATCGGCGACACCATACTGGCGATCACGTGTCAGGCCGGGATAATCGGCCACCAGCGCATCGCGAGTGCGCGTCAAGCGATTGAAAAGCGTGGATTTCCCGACATTGGGGCGCCCCATCAGGGCGATAACAGGCAGGGCGTCAGAGGTCATGACAGGCTTACCGCTGCCCCAGTCGCAAGCGGGCAAGCTGACCGCCGCGGCCCAGCACGAACACATCCCTTTCCCGGATCACCGGCGGTGCCAGTACACCGAAAGGGTCAACCCGGTGACGTGCGACAATGCTGCCATCGGCATGATCCAGCCAATGGATATAGCCCCGGTAATCACCCACCAGCAGGTGATCCTCGTGCACCACCGGGCGAGTCAGATCACGCCGGTAAAGCGCCTCGTTGAGCCAGACCGGCGAGCCGGTAAAACGGCTCAAGGCATGAATGCGGGCACGATCATCCACCGCAAACAACCGATTGCCTGCCCTGGCCAGGCCACGATTGCTGGAGAAATCCCGGGCCCAGTTCACTTCACCTGTGGCCAGGGAAAGCTCCATCACCTGCCCCTGATAGGCGGCCACGTAAACGCTGTTGCGCACCACCAGCGGGCGGCCATCAACATCCACCAGTCGTTCCAGCTCGGTGCGGCCACTGGGCACCGCAACCACCGCCTCCCAGATGACCTCCCCGGTCTGCAACTCAAGCATGCGTATCCGGCCATTATCCAGCCCCACTACCAGGCGGGTGTCATCCACGATTACAGGGGAGCCAATACCACGCAGCGTGAGGGTCGGCACGGAAGTCTCATGAACCCAGAGGCGGTCGCCATCGCGGGCATCAAAACCGTAGATGCGGCCATCCACCGTGCGCGCGACCACAATGCCCGCGCGGGCCACGGGGGGCGCCAGCGGTTCCCCGCTCACCCGGCTGACCCAGCGCTGCTCACCACTGTCACGCTCAAGGGCAACTATGTTGCCATCCGCCGTACCGAGCATGACCAGGCCTTCACCGGTGCCCGGGCCGCCAACAATATAACGCTCCAGGTCACGACGCCAGACCCGGCGACCCCGTTCCGCATCGACCGCCCACACGCGGCCACCGGGCAGCGCTGCGAACAACACACCGTCTTCCAGCACAAGCTGGTGATCCATCAACAGGTCGCCCACTCCGCGACCCAGATCACGCTGCCAGATCAATTCGACCGGGCGCTCATTTTCAATGAAGTCCAGCTCGGCCGGGCGCTCCTCATCCAGCCCCGGCCCGCCGAGTCCGGCGCAGGCAGTTACCGCCAAAGCCAGCGCCACTCCTGCCAGCGCTCGCTTCATTCCTGCGGACCACCCATGGCATCAAGCTTCATGCGCAACAGGCCGAGATTATCGCGATCCCGTTCACTCGCATCCAGGGCCACCTGATAGGCTTCGCGGGCCTGTTGAGTACGCCCCTCGGCGGCATGGATATCACCCCGCAACTCGGCATAAGCTGAAGCAAAAGTCTGGCGGGGTGGACGTTCGAGCAGAGACAGGGCGGCTTCACTGTCCCCCTGATCAAACTTCACCCGGGCCAGGCGCAGCCGAGCCAGCGCCTGAATCTCCCGGCTCCGCGCGTTGTCCATAGCCCAGCGAAGATTTTCAACCGCTGTTTCAGGCTGACCGGCATCCAGCGCGGCCCGGGCCACCACCAGACTACCCAGTGCAGCATAGGGTGTGCGGGCATAATGTTCACGCAAATCCAGCGCCACCCCGGCGGCCTGGTCATATTGCCCAAGCTGCACCGCTACATGCAGGTTCTCAAAATGCATCGAACCTTCCTCGGCCAACGTGCGGGTGTGGGTTTCCCAGCCCCGCCAGCCAAACACGGCAAGTAGCCCCAGCACCACGCCGGCAATCACATAATTGCGATTTTCGCGCCACCATGACTTGAGCTTTTCAAGTTGTTCTTCTTCCACAGAATAATCCGCCACGACCCGATCTCCTCAACAAGGGACTTATTTCTGTTTGCCAGCTGACCCGCAGTTGTCAAAACTGTGCAAGGCGTCACAGTCTGAATGGGCGCTAGCGATCAATCAATGCCGCCAGGGCATCCGGCAAGGCATCCAGTGTCATGGCCTGCTGTTCGCTATGCTCACGCAGGGGCTTGAATTGTACCGTACGGGTACTGGCCTCTTGCTCACCAATAACCAGCGCGACACTCGCGCCACTGTTATCAGCACGCCGGAACTGGGCCTTGAAGCTGGCCTCGCCACAGTTGAGCATCAACCGCAGCCCACTGACCTGATCGCGCAGCAACTCACTGACTTCAAACGCCAGACGCCGGGCCGGCTCCCCCGAGTGCACCACATAGACATGCGGCAACATGGCGGGGGGGCGATCGGGCGCCTGTTGCTCGATCAGAGTCACCACCCGCTCCATGCCCAAAGCAAAGCCCATGGCCGGCGTCGGACGCCCCCCAAGCTGCGTCACCAGGCCATCATAGCGGCCGCCGGAGCAGATCGCATCCTGAGCGCCAAGGGCGTCAGTAACCCATTCGAAAACCGTGCGGGTGTAGTAATCAAGCCCGCGCACCAGCCTGGGGTCCAGCACATAGTCGACGCCGGCATCATCAAGCAACTGACAGAGCTGCCTGAAATGCTCGCGCGAATCAGCATCGAGATAATCCGGAAGGCTGGGGGCGGCCTCGATCAGCTCACGCAGGGCCGGGTTCTTGCTGTCCAGAATACGCATGGGATTGGTATGCAAACGACGCCGGCTGTCCTCATCAAGCTGCGATTGATGCTGCTCGAAATAGTGCACCAGCGCCGCCCGGTATTCCTGCCGGGATTCCGGAGTCCCCAACGAATTCAGTCGTAACTCGGCACGAATACCCAGGCGCTGCCACAAACGCCGGACCAGCAGGATCTGTTCGGCATCCACATCCGGCCCGGGCATACCGTACGCCTCAACCCCGATCTGGTGAAACTGGCGATAACGGCCCTTCTGGGGGCGCTCGTGACGAAACATCGCACCGCTGTACCAAAGACGAGGCTGACTGTTGTGCAGCAGCCCCCGTTCGATACCCGCGCGCACACAGCCTGCCGTCCCCTCGGGCCGCAGCGTGAGACTGTCTCCGTTGCGATCCTCAAAGGTATACATTTCTTTTTCCACGATATCGGTGACTTCACCGATGGCGCGGCTGAACAGCTCCGTACGTTCCACCAGTGGCAGACGGATCTCGCAATAACCGGCGGACTGGAACACCTCACGGGCACAATCCTCCAGAAACTGCCAGACATGCGAGTGCTCCGGCAGAATATCGTTCATGCCGCGTACGGCCTGGATTTTTCCGGACACCTGGCAACCCCTGTTGGACAGTTCAGTTGATCATGAAACAGCCGGGGCCCGGGCGGGCGCCACGGCAATACGCCTCAGGGCGACGCGGCCTCAATAATTAACCGGGCCGTATTATTGGCACGCGTATGAGCAAGCAGATCGTAGGGCTCGCCATTGATGCTCAACTCCACCTCTGCGGCATCACCCAAAAAAACACTCAGTGGCGCCACCGCCTCGGCACTAAAGCTTTCGCCACTGCCGAACAAACGCCGTGCGACCCGTTCGCCGGCTGCGTCTTCAATTTCCACCCAGCTCTGCCCCCCCTCCCGGATACGAAAAGCCACCTGCACCGTCGTCGTCTCTGCCGGCGGGGTCGTTGTCTCGGTGGGCTCATCCGGAGCCGCCGCAGCCGGTTCGGCTGGTATTTCATCCGCCGGGGGCGCTTCCCGCGGTGTTACCTGAACAGGTTCGCGACCTTCAGGGTAAACCACGGCCTCGTGACCCGTGCTGGTTGCGGCATCATCGGTAATTTCTGTTTCCGTCTCCGGCAGCGTGGTCTTTTCAGACGGCGCCGGCATGACCAATCGTCCGATATCCGGGCCGGTATCCGGCCGCGGGGCTGGCGCTGTCTCAGCAGGTACCGCATCGGCCTCCTGCAATTCAAATTCTCCGGCCTCACGCTCGGAACTGAACCAGCCCACAATCACCAGCGCCAGCGCCAGTATGACCACGCCCAGCACAGAGGCCACAACCCGTGCCCGACTGCTGCCGGATAATGGCTGGGTTACCGGCCCGGCATGGGTCACGGGATCAGGCTCCGGCTGTACCAGTGCATGGGCGTGTAACACTTCATCAGACGGCAATCCCAGCAGCTCGGAATAGCTGCGAAGATAACCGCGTACAAAGGCAGCAGGCGGCAATGCCTCGTAACGGTCCTGTTCCAGTGCCTCAATCATGGCCGAAGACAAACGCAAAGTCTCGGCTACCGCAGCCACTGTCATACCACGGCGTTCACGCGCCTGGCGCAGGCGCTCTCCCGGCGGGCGGCGGGCGCTGCCCACCCCGGCAGCCTCAGCCGACTGACGTGACTCGCTCACGACCCCTCCAGCTGACGCGTTTCACGGGAATCGGGGAAGTCCTCACGCAAACGGCGCGCGAAAGTGGCCGCCTGCTCATGGTCACCCACCTCGCGTGCCGCACGCACGCCCAGCCAGAGACTGCGCGCAGTGGGTCGCACCACACTGTGGAAGTTCTGCACGGAACTGCGGGCGCGCGCATAATCACCGCGATCATAGTGCAGTTCGCCCATTTCGATCAGCGCACTGTGAAAGCCCGGATTGACCCGCAAGGCATTGCGGAAATACTCCTCAGCCTTGTCATCATTGCCATCCAGACGAGCACAAACCCCGGCGTTGGTCCAGGCAAACTCGGGGGTGGAGTAATTCCGGTTCTGGGCGGCACGACGGAATTGACGGTCAGCCTCGCTGTAACGCTTCTGATCACACAGGAATACCCCGTAATTGTTACGGGTTTCGGGGTTCTGTGAATCCAGCCTCAGGGAGCGCCGGTAGTGATTCTCGGCTTCATCAGGGTCGCCCAGCCGCACATAGAGCTCAGCCATGGCCCGGTGGGCCGGTGCATAACGCGGATTCTGATCCAGCGCCCGCAACAGTTTCTCACGCGCCAGCGCATTCTGCCCCTGCTGCATATAGCCCACACCCAGTCGGGTATTTATTTCAGCCGCTTGATCCATGGAGGCCGAGAAGCGTTCGTCCTGACTGGTGGTCGCGCACCCGGCCAGGATCAGGGCCCCGGCCAGCAGCATCAGGGAAAGCGCTGATCTGTATCTCATGCTGTTGCTACTCCTGCCGCGTCCGATACCCGCCGGAGACGGCGTGCCCGGCCAGTTACACGCCCTACCAGCTGTCCACAGGCCGCATCAATATCATCACCCCGGGTTCTGCGCGTAATCGTGCGCACCCCGTGGTGATGCAGTATATCCTGAAATTGCCCAATCACTTCCGGGGGAGAGCAGCGGTAAGCCGTGCCGGGAAAAGGGTTAAAAGGAATCAGGTTGACCTTGGCCGGCACACCCTGAAGCAGCTTGACCAGAGCCCGGGCTTGCGCCGGCTGATCATTGACCCCATCAAGCATCACATATTCAAAAGTAATATGGGTTTTCTGGTTGCGGCCCTGGACATAACGCCGGCAGGCGTCCATCAACTCCGCCACCGGGAACTTGCGGTTGATGGGGACAAGCTCATCACGCAGGGCATCGTCAGGGGCGTGCAGAGAAACCGCCAGGGCCACATCACACTCGGCACGCAGACGATCCATAGCCGGGACCACCCCGGCGGTGCTCAGCGTGACACGCCTCCGGGACAAGCCATAAGCGTAGTCATCCAGCATCAGGCGCAGACACGGCAACACCTGGGTGAAATTGAGCAGAGGCTCACCCATGCCCATCAGCACCACATTGCTGACCGCCCTGGGGTCGCCGGTTTCGGCCAGCAACTCCTGGCGCACCAGCCACAACTGGCCGATAATCTCAGCCGCTGTCATATTGCGGCTCAGGCCCTGCTGCGCGGTGGAACAAAATGAACAATCCAGCGCACAACCCACCTGGGAAGACACACACAGCGTGCCCCGATCGGTTTCGGGGATAAACACGGTTTCCACCGCCCCGCCGCCGTCAAGCTGGAGCAGCCACTTGCGGGTGCCATCGCGGGAGTGCTTGCGCAACACAACCCGTGGCGGACGAACCTCGGCCACCTCGGCCAGCCGGGTACGCAGCGCCTTGCCGAGATTGGTCATCTCCTCGAACTCCAGCACCCCATGCTGATGAATCCACTGCATGAGCTGACGCGCCCGGAAGCGCTTCTCCCCCAAATCGAGGAAAAAAGCTTCCAGACCGGCCTGGTCAAGACCCATCAGATTGTGCCGAATGGCGGGCTGCTCATTCATCCCGGGCTCCCAAAGTTACTCACGCCGGGCGTGAGCAGAGCTGATCCTCACTGAAGAAAAAGGCGATTTCCTCACGGGCGGTCTCGGGCGCATCCGAACCATGTACGGCATTGGCGTCAATGGATTCGGCAAAATCTGCACGGATGGTGCCGGGCTCGGCTTCCTTCGGATTAGTGGCGCCCATGATTTCACGGTTACGGGCAATCGCGCCCTCGCCTTCAAGCACCTGCACCATCACCGGACCTGAAATCATGAATTCCACCAGCGCGGAAAAAAACGGCCGTTCCCGATGTACCGCATAAAAAGCCTCGGCCTGCTCGCGATCAAGCTGCAGCATGCGCGCGGCCACGATGCGCAGCCCCCCTTTTTCAAAGCGGCTGTAAATCTCGCCGATGACATCTTTTGCCACCGCATCGGGTTTGATAATCGAAAGCGTGCGTTCCACGGCCATTCAGTTTTTCTCCGTCTGTGATTTAAAATTCAGCATGGCCTCAAAGCGGCCACCCTGCCTGACTACACGTTGAAACTCTCGCCACAGCCGCATTCGTCCTTCACGTTGGGATTGCGGAACTGAAAGGACTCGTTAAGCCCCTGGCGAACAAAATCGAGCTCGGTGCCATCGATGTACTGCAAAGCCTTGTTGTCGACGATGACCTTGATCCCGCGATCCTCGAACACGGCATCATCGGCGCCGACTTCATCGGCATAATCGACAACATAGGCCATCCCCGAGCAACCGGTGGTGCGCACACCCAGACGCAGCCCCACACCATGTCCGCGCCGGGACAAATGACTGCGTACCCGTTCAGCAGCGGCCTCGGTCAGTGTAATAGGCATCGTCATTTCCTCCTGCTCGGTCATCCCGGCACCACCGGGCATTGTAACCTACAAGCCCGGGGCTTTGCGCGTTATCCGGCCAACCGGGCATACAATTCGCGTGCAACTTCTTCCGCCAGCACTGCGCAGTGACGTCGGGCAGGCGGCAGCTGCAGCGCCTCGGCCATCGTCATAGCAGACACCCCGACAAGCGCATCGGTTCCCCGGCCCTCAAGCTGACTGGCCAGCCAGGCGCCACAGGCGATACAGGCAGGGCAACCGAAAGCCTTGAAGCGCACCTGTTGCAGCAGTCCGTCTCCCACCCGCACGGACAGCCTTAACACCGCGCCATCAGCGGGCGAACACGCCTCGCTGACATACACATCCGGCGCCGCAGCCAGCACACCGGCCCCGGGCGTTTCACGAAACAGGCGCCATACCGGATGACTCTCGGGATAATACTCACTCACTGCAAGCCTGCTGCCCATGCTGTGGCCAAAGTGGCGAAAGCTGGCGTAGTCGGCAGATTTCGGCGACCAGCACGTCTACCGCATGATCAATTTCCGTCAGGGTCGTGAACCGGCCTGGCGAAAACCGCAATGAAGCGCGAATATGTTGTTCATCGTGACCCATCGCCCGCAATACATGCGAGGGTTCGGTACTCGCCGAAGTACAGGCAGACCCCAGCGCAAAGGCCACATCCGGCACGCCCGCAACCAGCGCCTCCCCGTCAATGCCTGCCACATGCAAATTGATAATGCCGGGAACACGCCTGGCCGGATCCCCGTTCACCGAGACGCCACCCACCCGGCTCTCCAGGCCACGCCAAAGCCGCTCTGTGAGTTCAGCCAGATGCGCCTGTTCCCGATCAACCTCCTGCATGGCGATCCGGGCGGCCTCACCCATACCCACGATCTGGTGCGTGGCCAGCGTGCCCGGCCGCAAACCACGCTCATGACCGCCGCCGAACATCAACGGCGCTACCCGGGCGCGTGGCCGGCGACGCAGGAAAAGAGCGCCAATGCCCTTGGGCCCATAGAGTTTGTGGGCGGAAAAGGACATCATCGCCACCGGCAGGCTGGAGAGATCAATGGGTAATTTTCCCAGACTCTGGGCAGCATCTACATGGAGTGCCACACCGGCATCCTGGCAAACCTCGGTAATGCCATGTATATCCTGAATCGCACCGGTTTCATTATTAACATGCATCACCGAGACCAGCACCGTGTCGGAACGCAGGGCTGCCGCCAGGGCGGCGGGACTGACACAACCATCGTCACCACAGTCCACCCGGCTCACATCAAAGCCTTCCGCCTCCAGCGCCCGGCAGGCGTCCAGTGTCGCCCGATGCTCAATCGCCGTGGTCACGACGTGACGACCCTGCCCGGCGAGAAACCGGGCGCCGCCAAGAACAGCCAGATTGATGGCTTCGGTGGCGCCGGAAGTCCATACCAGCTCCCGCGGATCCGCTCGCGTGAGGGCCGCCAGCTGTTGACGGGCCCACTCAACTTCACGCGCGGCAGCCCGACCCGGCGCATGCGAAACAGAGGCCGGGTTGGCGAACACCCCGGCCTGCCCCAGACACGCCTGCATGCGGGCAATAACCTGCGGATCCACGGGGGTCGTGGCGGCATGATCCAGATACACGGGCCGGGATGTGTCCATGATAAAGGGGGGAATGTCCGGGGCAGCTTCAGCCGCGTGACTCGCCGTCACGGCGAGCGACGTGATGATCAGGATTTGCCGTGCCCGAAGATGCTTCCTCACCGGGGGTTGCCGGCTCTACCCCGCTGACACGACAGGGCTCGAAATTCGACAACTCAATCTGGCCATGACCGGCCAACTCGCAAACAGCGTCGGTCAACTCCTGGAGGCGCTGATCCATTTCGTGGATATGATCCAGCATGCCGTTAACCGCATTGGAGACCGGATCCGGCATCTCACGCGTCAAACCGTAGGCATCAAAGCCCATCTTGCGGGCAATCGCCTGACGATGCGCCACCGGCTCAGCCGCGCCACTGTTCGGCTGCACCACCCGGGCCGGCACACCCACCATGGTGGCTCCTTCCGGCACATCCTTGACCACCACGCTGTTGGAGCCAATGCGGCCACCATCCCCAACATGCACCGGACCCAGCACCTTGGCGCCGGCACCGATGACCACGTTGTTACCCAGACTCGGGTGGCGCTTGCCCTTCTCCCAGCTGGTTCCGCCCAGGGTGACGCCATGGTAGAGCGTGCAGTCATCGCCAATCACCGCAGTCTCGCCAATCACCACGCCCATGCCATGGTCAATAAAAAAACGCCGGCCAATCGTGGCGCCGGGATGAATTTCGATACCCGTGAGCCAGCGTGAAATATGAGCGATAAAACGTGCCAGCCACCGCAGGCGCCACCGCCAGAGCCGGTGGGCCAGACGATGAAAAACCAGAGCATGCACGCCAGGGTAGGTCGTGAGCACCTCGAAGCGACTGCGCGCAGCGGGGTCGCGCTCGAACACGCAGGCGATATCTTCCCTCAGGGCCCTGAACATGATTGCCGAATCTCCATCGCGCGGGAAAACCCCGGCCGGCTGGCCACATGCCGACACAGGCCGCAATTATACGCGCCCGCCCGTGGCCTGACCAACGGGGCCGCGTCAGGACCCACCCTTTTCAGGCTTGCCGCGCGCCGTTTGAACCGAAGCCAGAATCCCCCGCAGGATGTTGATTTCGTTTTTATCCGGCCGGACCCGGTTGAACAACCGGTGCAAACGCCGCATCAGATGTCGCGGATTGCCTTGATCCAGAAAGCCGGTTTGCAGTAGCACTTCCTCCAGATGGGAATAGAAGTGCTGCATTTCCTCACTGGTCGCAAGGGGGGCCATGGCCACCCGTTGCGCCTGAACCGTATCCTCGCCGGCCGCAAGCCGCAGTTCATAGGCCATCACCTGCACTGCCGCGGCGACATTTAACGAGCTGTATTCAGGATCAGCCGGAATTTCGGCAAGCAAATGGCAAAATCCCAGCTCATCATTGGTCAGGCCGGTGCGTTCACGCCCGAAAACCAGCGCGATTTCTTCACTGTCAGGCTGGGCAATTACTTCCTGCATAACGGCCCTCGGCGTCATCACCGGCATGCGCAAGCGCCGCGGACGAGCGCTGCTACCCACCACCAGGCTGCATCCGGCCAGGGCCTGCCCGAGACTGTCCACGCATTCGGCCCGCGCCAGCAAATCATCAGCGCCCGCAGCCATGGCAGTGGCTTCCGCCGCCGGAAACCGGTGCGGCGAAACCAGCACCAGACGTGTCAGACCCATCGTCTTCATGGCCCTCGCCGCCGCCCCGATGTTGCCGGCATGCGAAGTCCCGACCAGCACCACACGCACGTTGTTCATCATTGACCCGACTCCTTAAGGAAACACTGATCAATTCGTCGCGCCTCAGGCTTTGCCAGCAGGTCAGGATCAAGCCGCGACTTTGATAGCGTATCGTGAATACGGTGAAAAGGCGCAACGCAGAGACTGGCCTGCTGGCAAAGCCCCGAAGGGCGGGTCCTGCGGCGCCCATCTGCGGCGTTGCCGCGCTTGCAAAGGCAACCAGCCTTCGGCTGCGCACGGCGCCTTGCATATGGACGCCGCAGGACCCGCTGAGACGTGACGAATTAATCAGCGTTTCCTTAGGAAACACTGATCAATTCCTCGCACCTTGATCCTGGCTTGCGAGCTGCACCTGAGACATGACGAACTGATCAGCGTCTCCTTGAATGCGGCGAAAAAAACATCGCTCTGGTATGCTGCACGCCGCCATCCGGCAATCTCTGGAACAAGACCATGCATCCTTTGCTTAATATCGCGATACGCGCCGCTCGCCGTGCCGGCGACGGCATTGCCCGTCAGGCCACGCGGCTGGACCGTCTTACGGTGACCGCCAAACAGCGCAATGACTTTGTCACCGAGGCCGACGAACAGGCCGAACAGGCCATCATCGAAACCGTACGCAAGGTTTACCCTGACCATGCTTTTCTCGCCGAGGAAAGCGGCGCCAGCGGCAGCAGTGATACCTGCTGGATCATTGACCCGCTGGATGGCACCACCAACTTCATTCATGGCGTCCCCCATTTTGCAGTCTCCATCGCGGTACAGGTGGCGGGGCGGCTCGAACACGGGGTGATCTATGACCCCATGCGCCAGGAACTGTTCACCGCCAGTCGCGGCAATGGTGCTTTCCTGGATGACCGGCGCATTCGTGTCAGCAGTTGTCGCCATTTGCGTGATGGCCTGATCGCCACCGGCCTGCCCTACCGCGACTTTAGCCATATTGACGCCTATTTCGGTATGTTGCGGCAAATCATGCTCGAAAGCACAGGCATCCGCCGCGCCGGCTCGGCAGCGCTGGACCTGGCCTGGGTCGCCTGTGGTCGTCATGACGCTTTCTGGGAACTTGGCCTGCAACCCTGGGACATCGCCGCAGGCATGTTACTGGTGCAGGAAGCCGGCGGCGTCACAGGCAATCTCCATGGACGCCCGCAATGCCTTGACGAGGGCAACATCGTGGCCGGCAACCCGGCCATGTTTGCAGCACTGGTCCGTGAAATTCGTCCTCACTGGGGCAACGCGGATTAGCCCGGCATAACATCGACCCGGGGTTAATCAATCTCTGAGGCCACCGTTGGCGTTCAATTCGCGCAAATAATCCCGAAACCCTTCACGCAGTTCAGGGTGTTTGAGGGCATAATCCACGGTAGCCTGCAGATAGCCCAGCTTGCTGCCACAATCATAGCGACGCCCGCGGATCCTGTACGCCAGCACACGTTGCTCGACAAGCAGGGCCGCGATAGCGTCGGTAAGCTGATATTCACCGCCCGAACCCCGTGGCACATTCTCCAGCAATTCGAAGATGCGCGGCTCCAGGATATAGCGCCCCAACACCCCGAGATTCGAGGGGGCCTCAGTGGCAGGGGGCTTTTCGACAATCCCGTTGATCAGAGCTGTGTCCCCGTCATCATCATCAGTAGCAACTACGCCATAACGGCTGATTTCGGGCCCATCAACCACCTCAACACCCAGCACACTGGTCTGATGCTCGGCATAGACACGGGTCATCTGCGACAAAGCCGACCCGCCCTGACCATCCACAAGATCGTCAGCGAGCAAGACGGCAAAGGGCTCATTACCGACCACGGGACGCGCGCAAAGCACTGCATGCCCCAGTCCCAGGGCTTCGGCCTGGCGAATATAAACACAGGACACATGCGGCGGCACGATGCCCTGTACCACTTCCAGCATCTGCTGCTTGCCCCTTGCCTCGAGTTCCTTTTCAAGCTCATAGGCCTTGTCAAAGTGATCGGGGATGGATGTCTTGTTACGGCCATTGATAAACACCAGCACCTCGATACCGGCCGCCACGGCTTCCTCCACGGCATACTGCACCAGCGGTTTATCGACCACAGGCAGCATTTCCTTGGGGCTGGCCTTGGTGGCGGGCAGAAAACGGGTGCCCAGACCGGCCACCGGGAACACGGCCTTGCGCACTACGCCGGGAGGAGGTGTATCGGGACTCATGGGTTCAGCAACTCCTGATTTTCACAATCGTAAATGCGCATTGTATCGGCAATCACACGCCGGGGGCGACTGGGTCGAGCCGCTCGTCAGTTAAAGAGTCAGTCTGCCAAATAAAAAAGGGCCCCTGCCGGGGCCCTTCCGGGTCAGAGGTAGCAGGCTATTCGCCCTCACCCACGGTGACCCTGTCTCGCAGGGATTCCAGGGTTGCCGCACCAATGCCACTGACTTCCAGCAACTCGTCCACGCTGCTGAACTCGCCGTTGGCCTCACGGTACTCGACAATCGCCTGCGCCCTGACCGGACCGACACCGTCAAGCGAGTCGGCCAGTGCCTCGGCATCCGCCGTATTGATGTTGATACTGCCGGCCATCGCGACAACCGGAGCAAGAGCAAGCAGGGCGACAAGCCCCAGGATACGGAGTGTTTTCATAATCACCTCCATGTGGTGTGGTTATACAAGCGGCGTCCTTGCCGGGACCGGCGCCAACGCCGCATCCGTGACCGTCACCGGACGGTCAATGTCAGCAACCATGCAGGCTGCCAACAGCTAAAACCTAGCATCGCATGCGGCCGGGGGCAAGCCGGTTATTCATTCCCCAGCGCACTGCGGCAACTGCTTGCTGCGGCAGCCATGCGATCACGGGTTGGCAACACGCTGCCCCAGGCCCTGCAACTCGGGCACTGCCAGTGCAGCTGCCTGCCGGAAAAACCGCAATTATGACAGCGGTAGTGATCAGTGCGGGCCAGAACATGACCCAGTCCGCGGCGGACGGATTCCAGGGCTGCCTGTTCTCCGTCGGGCAATACGGGCGCGTGGTCTTCCAGCGCCACGAGAAATTCATAGATACCATCCACATCAGGATTTTCGTGCACATACTGCCGAAAATGCCGGACAATCTCTGACGGATCTGTCATTTCCATCAGTTTGCCCCGTTCAGCCGGACCCACATCTCCGTTGCGCTGGAGCCGCAATGCAATTTCACGCAAAAAAGCGCGCTCGCCGCGAAAATCACCACTGCGACCGAAACTCTCACGAGCGCCATCCATGACTTCACTGAAATAACGCATATCCTGATCCAGCACCCGCCTGTAGGCGCGGGCCGCCGCAGAATAATCGCCACTCTCCCTGGCCAGATCACCCTGCAGCATGCTGGCCCGGACACAGCCGCGATGAGCGATCAGGGCGCGGCGCAGGTAATCTCCGGCCTTGCGCGGGCTACCACCGCTCATCTGCAATTCCGCCAGTTCACAATAATACTGCGCAATGACCGCCTTCATCGGCTGGCCACTGACCCTTTCAAGCCGACGGGCCACGGCAATGGCCCGCGACCAGTCCTTCTCCTGCTCGTAGATCTGGACCAGCGCACGCAATGCATCCGCGCTGTATACCGGTTGGTCCTGCAATTCGGAGAACAGAGTCTCGGCCCGATCAAGCACCCCGGCTCTCAGATAATCCTGGGCCAGTTCAAACAGCGCCGTATTGCGATGCGCCTGACTCAGGGTCGGGCGAGCAATGATATTCTGGTGAATGCGTATGGCCCGATCCACTTCACCCCGCCGCCGAAACAATGCACCCAGGGCAAGATGGGTATCGATCGTCTCGTTATCGACCTCGGCAAGATAAATGAACACCTCGAGTGCCTTGTCAGGCTGCTCGTTGATCAGGTAATTCATGCCTTTGAGATAATGACTGCTCAGACGCGACGGGGCTTCAGCGTCATCTCGACTGCGATAGCGCTGACGTGCCGCCCACCAGCCGGATGCTGCGGCCAGGGGAAGCAGCAGGAAAAGCAGCGAGGTGCCATCAATCGCCATCGCGCAGCGGCAGGTTGCGGAGGTTACCGACTTCCCGGCGAGACAGTTTCAGCTCGTGGTCGGCACGGGCGAGGCGGCGACGCAGGGAAATCACACTGCGAACCATACTGAGCACACCCAGCACCCAGCCACCAACAAGAAAACCGACCAGCAGCAGGGCCAGACGGGTCTCAACATGACCCACGTAATAATTGAACGGCACCGGTTGCGCGTTAAGCCAGGCGAAGCTGACACCCGCGACAACAACAAACAGCACGATCAAGGCCTTGAGTATTCGCACTGGCCCTCCTGTTTCCCGGCGTGCAACCCTCCGGCGGGTACTAAGCGGCACATGGCCGGCCAAGCGCTAGCGGGACTTTGATGATGCGCTGCTGTTAGCTCTTTCCCGCAGCTCCTTGCCGGGTTTGAAATGCGGAACATGTTTGCTTGCCAGCGCCACCGGCGCCCCGGTCTTGGGGTTGCGACCGACCCGGGGCGGGCGATAGTGCAGAGTGAAGCTGCCAAAGCCACGGATCTCGATCCGGTCACCACTGGCCAGCGCCGAACTCATCATCTCCAGCAACGTCTTGACACCGAGTTCCACATCCTTGAGCGCCAGATGCGACTGCTTGCGGGCTATTCTTTCAATCAGTTCAGACTTGGTCATGACAATGTCAACACCATGCTTGTGGCGCCCCCGGGCCCTGGGACGGGCCCGGGAACACACGGATCAGGATTCGTCGTCCCGGTTCTCGGACATTTTTTCCTTGAGCAGATCACCGAGCGTCGCCGCACCACCACCGGAACTGCTGCCACGCCCGTAATCCTTGAGCGCCTCTTTTTCTTCAGCCATATCCTTGGCCTTGATCGAGAGGTTAATGACCCGGTTCTTGCGATCCAGACCCACAAACCGGGCCTCGACCTCATCGCCTTCCTTGAGCGCGGTACGTGCATCCTCTACCTTTTCACGGGAAATCTCGGAAGCCCGGATATAGCCCTCGACACCGTCATCAAGTGAGACTTTTGCGCCCTTGGCGTCGACTTCACCGATGGTGCCCTTGACCACGCTGCCGCGGGTATAGCTACCGGCAAAATTGGCCACCGGGTCCTGCTCCAGCTGCTTGACGCCAAGCGATATACGTTCACGCTCGGGGTCCACTGACAATACCACGGCCTCGATTTCATCGCCCTTGCTGAAATCCTGGGCAAGATCCTCGCCCTCTTCATCCCAGGACAGATCAGACATGTGCACCAGGCCGTCGATACCGCCATCAAGCCCCACGAACACACCGAAATCGGTGATGGACTTGATGGTACCGCTGATACGGTCGCCCTTGTTGTGTTTCTCGGCGAACTGATTCCAGGGGTTGGGCTGGCACTGCTTCATGCCCAGCGAGATGCGCCGGCGTTCCTCGTCGATATCAAGCACCAGCACTTCCGACTCGTCGCCAACCTGAACCAGCTTCTGGGGATTGACGTTCTTGTTGGTCCAGTCCATCTCGGAGACGTGGACCAGACCTTC
>PWYF01000241.1 GCA_003567955.1 Thiotrichales bacterium | reverse complement strand
GGCGCCGGTAGCCCGCCGTATTCTGGACGCCTGGCTTGAGGATGACCCGGCATGAGCCTTTACGACACCATGACCGGCACCGCGCCGCGCCGAGGCTCGATCTCGCGCGCCCTGCAAAGCGTGCATATCGATATTCCGTTGCTGGTTCTGATTGCCCTGGTGTCACTGGCGGGCGTGGCCATCCTCTATAGCGCCAGCGGCGAGAGCACGGCCATGGCCACGCGCCAGCTGATTCGGCTGGGCATCGGTTTTGGTGTGCTGTTGCTGATGGCGCAGATTCCGTCAAGCAATCTGCGGCTTTGGGCGCCGTGGATTTTTGCGCTGGGGCTTGGCCTGCTTACCGTGGTGCTGTTTTACGGCGATGTCGGCAAAGGGGCGCAACGCTGGCTCAATCTCGGTTTTGTGCGCTTCCAGCCCTCGGAACTGATGAAACTGGCAGTGCCGATCATGGTGGCCTGGTATTTTCATGAGCGGGTGCCACCACCGCGGTTACTCCAGGTCTGCATTGCCCTGATCATTATTGCCATTCCGGTGGGGCTGATCTCCGCCCAGCCCGACCTGGGCACCTCACTGCTGGTGGCCGCCGGAGGCCTGTTTGCCCTGTTCCTGGCCGGCCTGCGCTGGCGCATCATCGCCTTCATGGGTGCCCTGCTGGCGGCTCTGGCGCCCCTGGCATGGTTTTTCTATCTGCACGACTATCAGCGCCAGCGCATCCTGTCCTTCCTGAACCCGGAACAGGATCCGCTCGGCGCCGGCTACCACATCATCCAGTCCAAAATCGCCATCGGCTCCGGGGGGCTTTTTGGCAAGGGCTGGCTTAATGGCAGCCAGGCCCACCTGCAGTTTCTGCCGGAGCGCTCCACTGATTTCATCTTCGCCGTGTTCGCCGAGGAGTTTGGCTTGCTCGGCGCACTGGTCATGCTTGGTCTGTATCTGTTGATCATCGCCCGCGGACTGCATATTTCGCTGCTTGCCCAGAGCACCTTCGAACGTTTGCTTGCCGGCAGCATCAGCCTGACCTTCGCCGCCTATTTATTAATCAATGTGGGCATGGTTGCCGGCTTGCTACCCGTGGTTGGCGTGCCACTGCCGCTGGTCAGTTATGGTGGCACATCACTGGTGACGCTGATGGCCGGTTTCGGTATTCTCATGTCCATTCATACGCGCAGAAGTCTGATAGCTCACTAACAAGGCGGAATAGCTCAATGCAAAACCTGATCTTTTGGCGTATGACCGCTGCCCTGGCCCTGACGGCCGCCCTGGTATTCGCCCCGTTGACGCTCGCCCAGTCTGTCAATGGCACGGATGAGCGTGAAGATTTCATCCAGCGCATGATATCCGAGCATGGCTTTGATGCTGAGGAACTGAGACGCCTGCTGGATGCTACCGAAGTGCGCGAGGATATTCTGGAGGCCATGCGCCGCCCGGCCGAGGCGCGGCCCTGGCACGAGTACTATCCCATTTTCCTGACCCGGGACCGGGTGCGTGGCGGGGTCCGCTTCTGGCGGGAGAATGCTGACACCCTGGAACGCGCCTCCGAGGAGTTCGGCGTGGCCCCGGAAATCATCGTCGCCATTATCGGAGTGGAAACCAGCTACGGTAGTTACACCGGCCGTTATCGGGTGCTTGATGCGCTGGCGACGCTGGGCTTTGCCTACCCTCCGCGCAGTGCGTTTTTCCTGCGTGAGCTGGAACAGTTCCTGATACTGGCACGTGAACTCGAGATGCCCCCCCACCGGGTGCGCGGCTCCTATGCCGGGGCCATGGGCATGCCGCAGTTTATCTCCAGCAGCTACCGCAATTATGCGGTGGACTTCAACAAGGATGGCCGCATTGACCTGTGGAACACCCATGCCGACATCATTGGCAGCGTGGCCAATTATTTTTCACGCCATGGCTGGCGCGATGGCGAGACCGTGGCCATCCCTACCCGTGGCGAGCTCGACAACCCGGATGACTACAATCTGCGTCAACGCGAACCGGGCTATACTCTGGGGGAACTTCGACAAAGCGGGCTTCGACCCGAACAGGACTACCCGGATGACACCCCGGTGACGATCATTCGCCTGGAAACCGGTGAAGACGAGTATGAATACTGGGCCGGGTTGAACAATTTCTACGTGATTACCCGTTACAACCACAGCAAGCTTTACGGCATGGCGACTTTTCTGTTGAGTCAGAAGATTCGCGAAGCCATGGAAGCGCAAAACGATGCCGGGACCTGACGCTCTGCGCAATTTGTTTGCCATCCTGCTGGTGGCCTTGCTTGCAGCGGGCTGCGGGCGGGCCTACTGGCCCGACGACGACCGTGATCATGCCCCGCCACCGGGTTCCGGGCCCGACCCGGCCAGCGTTAACGATCCGGTGCCCCGCAATGAACCCCGCAGCCGTTACGGCAACCCGGACAGCTACGAAGTTTTTGGCCAGACCTATTACGTCAAGGACACGGCCGAAGGCTATGTCGAGCGCGGTATTGCCTCCTGGTATGGCACCAAGTTCCATGGCCGGCGCACCTCCAGTGGCGAGCCCTATGACATGCATGCCATGACCGCCGCCCACAAAACCCTGCCGCTCCCGACCTATGTGCGCGTCACCCATCTGGAGAACGGCCGCAGCATCATCGTCCGCGTCAATGATCGCGGCCCGTTTGTGGACGACCGCATCATTGATCTTTCTTACACGGCCGCCCAGCGTCTGGGCATGGCTGACGCCGGCACCGCACCGGTGGAAGTTCGGGCACTGACCACCAACCACGAGGACGCTCAGCCGCCCCCGGCCCGCTTCCGCAACGCAGCCCGGGAAAACAGGGGTCGCATGCATGTGCAGTTCGGCGCCTTCGGCTCCCGTGAAAACGCCGAGAACCTCTCTCGCCAGTTGCGGTCTGAAGGGGTGAACAATGTCAGTATCAGTCGTACCCGTACCAGCAGTGGACGCCTGTTTCGTGTTCGCGCCGGCCCGGTACGCAATCCTGACGAAGCCGAACGACTCGGGCGCATTGCCCAGCAGTTGGGCCTGCCTAACGCCCAGGTGGTAATTGATTGAACGCTGGCGGCAGCGTATGGGCTACAATGCCTGCAACCAACAAACCCAAACCCCACGGAATATCCGAGGCCATGATCAAGCTGAAAATACGCAACCCTCTGGTCCTGATCACCATTGCCCTGCTGACCCTGTGCTGGGCCGGTCAGACGCTTGCCGCACGCACTCCACTGCCTTCCCCGCCGCCGGTAAGCGGCAAGGCCCATGTGCTGATGGAATACCACAGTGGCGACATCCTCGCCCAAAGTAATGCTGATGAACAGCGGGAACCGGCCAGTCTGACAAAACTGATGACAGCCTATGTGGCTTTCAGCGCGCTGGAAGACGGCGCTGTTTCCCTGGATGACGAAATCATTGTCAGCGAACGGGCCTGGCGCATGCCCGGCTCGCGTATGTTCATCGAGGTCAACACCCGGGTACCACTGCGTGAACTCCTCAAGGGCATGATCATCCAGTCCGGCAACGACGCCAGCGTGGCCATTGCCGAGCATGTGGCCGGCTCGGAAGAAAGCTTCGTGCAAATGATGAACGCCACTGCCAGTGCGCTGGGCATGAATAATTCCCGTTTTGCCAACAGCACTGGCATGCCCGACCCGGAACAGCTGGTGACCGCTCGCGACATAGCCACACTGGCACGCGCCCTGATTCGTGACTTCCCTGATAATTATGACTGGTATTCACAACGCGAATTCACCTACAACGGAATTCAACAGCACAATCGCAACCGGCTGTTATGGCGGGATGAAAGCGTAGACGGCCTCAAGACCGGATATACCAGTGGTGCCGGCTACAGCCTGGTCTCCTCGGCTGAACGCAACGACATGCGTCTTATTTCGGTTGTGCTGGGCGCAAGGGGTGACCAGGCCCGGGTATCCGACAGTCAGTCCCTGCTGAATTACGGTTTTCGCTTTTTCGAATCTCACCCACTCTATGCCGCGGGTGAGGAGTTGACCCGAACCCGGGTCTGGCGCGGCGCGAGCGACAGCGTAGGCTTGGGTGTGCGTGATGACCTCCGAGTCACTATTCCACGCGGGCGCTATGATGAGCTTGACGCCTATATGGACCTGGAGTCGGCGGTTGCCGCCCCGGTCAGCCTGGATCAACAAATTGGTGTCGTTCGGGTGACCCTGGATGGTGAAGTCATCAGCGAACGGCCGCTGTATCCGCTGCAAGCCGTGGATGAAGGCGGATTGATACGGCGGCTGTTTGATGACGTCCGGTTGTGGTTCATGTAGGTACAACACAGGCAGATCATGAATGACGAGAAAGCGCCCGGACTGACTTTCCCCTGTCGACTACCCGTCAAGGCCATGGGCCGTGATGACGGCGAATTTGCGGGCATTGTCTCTGACCTGGTCAGACAACACCTGGCTAGTGAAACAGCACTGGATGTGCGCACACGTCCCAGTCGCAATGGCCGTTTCATCTCCGTTACCGTCACCATCGAGGCGCGTGACCGGGCCCAGGTTGAGGCCATCTACAGTGATCTGAACGCCCACCCCAGGGTGCTCATGGTGCTATGAGAAGCGATGCACCAAATGACGCGGAAGGGCTGACATGAAAGCGGCTGCCCCCCGTATCCGTGATCTCGGCCTGGCAGAGTACCGTACTGTCTGGCAACGCATGCAGGACTTCACCGCCACGCGCCAACCCCACACCACTGACGAAATCTGGTTTGTACAACACCCGCCCGTGTTCACCCAGGGCGTTGGCGGTCGGGCCGAACATGTTCTGGACCCCGCAGATATCCCCGTCATCGCCACCGACCGTGGCGGTCAGGTGACCTACCACGGCCCGGGGCAGTGGGTGGCCTATGTTCTGCTGGACCTGCGACGCCTGGGCCTTAACGTCCGCACCCTGGTCCGGCGCCTGGAGGAGAGCGTCATTTCCCTGCTCGAAAACCACGACATCAAGGCCGGCACACGCGCCGATGCGCCCGGTGTCTACGTCAATGGAGCCAAGATTGCCTCCCTGGGGCTACGTGTCACCCGGGGGTGCAGCTACCACGGCCTGGCCCTTAATGTTGACATGGACCTCACGCCTTTTGAACGCATCAACCCGTGTGGATACGCCGGTCAGCCCGTCACACAGCTATCAGCCCTGAAAGCAGGCATCACCATGGCGCAAGCACGCCGGGCGCTGGAGCAAAACCTGCTGGACGCGATCTACAACGACAACATCGACTGATCCAATATATGGCGGCGCGTTTATGTGCAACTTCGCCTGGCCACTTCCAGGCGTGCCGGTGTACCCACGTCAATCCATAGCCCGTCGTAAAGCTCGCCTGTGACCCGCTTCTCGTCCAGCGCAGGCGCCAGCGCCTCGATCAGCCGGTATTTACCGTGAGCACGATGTTCAAACAGACCGGGATGATACACGCCGATACCGGCGAAAGTATGTCGGCACGACCCGCGCGTGCCAACCCGCCCATCAACCAGGGAAAAATCGCCCCCGGGGTTATGCTCCGGGTTGGGCACCAATATCAGATGGGCCGCATCGGGTGCATGCCGGAGGAGTAATTCTAGGGGGTAATCCGTAAACACATCCGCGTTAATCACGGCAAACGGTTCGCTGCCAAGGATTGGCAGCGCATAACCAATACCGCCCCCGGTATCCAGAGCATGCTCTCCCTCCTCAGAATAACTGACCGGAATACCGAAGCCGCTCCCGTCACCCACACGCGTACGAATTTTGTCGCCATGCCATGACAGATTAATAACCACCCCTTCGAAACCGGCCCGGGCAAGCGCCTGCAGGTGCCATTCAATCAGGGGCCGACCACCCACCTCAACCAGCGACTTGGGCAACTCGTCGGTCAGGGGACGCAGTCGGCGGCCGCGCCCGGCCGCCAGAATCATCGCTTTCACGCCGCGGCCTTGCCCATGCTGCGGTCAATCACCCGTGCCAGCCCGGCCAGCGGCTCGCATTCGGCCGTATATTGCCGGATATAAGCCAGGGTTCGCGGTATATCAGCCAGATAACCCGGCTTGCCATCACGGTGTCGCAATCGGGCAAAAATACCCACAGCCTTGAGGTGGCGCTGCACCCCCATGGTGTAAAAGGCCCGCAGAAAATCGTCATTGGACATCCCGGTCAGTCCGGCCTTGCGTGCCTTGCCCAGGTAATCCAGCGCCCAACCTTCCACTCGCTGACGGGGCCAGGCGATATAGCAATCGCGTAACAGGGAAACCAGATCATAGGTCAGGGGGCCGTGAACGGCATCCTGGAAATCCACCACCCCGGGACGCCCGCCGGGGGTGACGATCAGGTTCCGTGAATGAAAATCCCGATGGACAAACACCCGGGGCTGGGCCAGTGCCGCCTCAGCCAGGTAGTCAAACGCGGCATCCAGGTCCGCCCTGTCCTGCTTGCCCAACTGCATACCGACGCGCTTGCGTAAATACCAGTCGCGAAACAGGTGCATTTCACGCAGCAGCAGATCCCGGTTATAGTCCGGCAAGCGACTGACCTCGGCCCGGCCGTTGATCTGGATACGGATCAACGTATCGATGGCGCGGGCGTAATAGCGGTCAACATTATCCGGGGTAAGCACTTCCAGCCAGGTACGGTCGCCCAGATCTGCCAGCAGCAGGAAACCCCGGGCCGCATTTTCAGCCACCACATAAGGCACTAACACCCCCATGCGCTGGAGCATCTGCTGGACGCGCATAAAGGCAGCGGTGTCTTCTTTTTCTGGCGGCGCATCCATGGCCACCAGTGATCCGCCATCTGCCAGATTGACACGGAAATACCGTCTGAAACTGGCATCGCCCGCCAGCGCCGTCATTGACTGCACGTGGCCGGCTGCAGACCGGGCAACCCACTCCTGCAACGCCTCCCGCCGTTTGTCCATACTTAAAGCTCCCGCAAGGCTATTAAATAAACCGGTGCGGTGGTTTGCGCCACCGGCACCGACTGGTAAGCTTGGTCTGTGTCGCCTGGCGGCTGGGCTCTCATGGCCACCTCACCGGCACGGCTGCACATGATAAGGAAACACTGACTGATTTTCACTTTTTAACTTTATCCGGACACTTGCACGGCATCTGGACTGGTACCGCAGCCTTCGCCGGCATCAACAAAAGTCAGTCAGTGTCTGCATGCGGATTACGATACCAGGGAGCGTCTTCCCGGGGGCTTTGCGCTGCCTCCAATGCCCATGAATCTGTCTAATGCCCGTTGTTTTATGCTTGCGCTGGCCCTGCTGTTGCCGGCGACACTTGCCGGTGCCAGCGAGCCACCGCCGCTGTGCGGACCCATCAACCCGTTGGTCCGGCCGTTGCTTGTGGACGCTGATGTGCCTGTGGCGCCTGGCGGATTACGCCTTGACGCACAACGGGCCGAACTGCTGGAAGATGATGTTACCCGCCTGGAGGGCGAGGTATCGGCCTGGCGCGACGGCCGATTGCTGCTTGCCGACACGGCGATCTATGACAATCGTCGGCACCTGCTGACGGCAACAGGCAACCTGCGGTTTTTCAGTGAAATCGTTGATCTTGAAGCCACCGAAGGCAGCAGTGACACAGACACTGGCGAAACCCGCTTCGAGCATGTGGACTATTACCTGAATGTCCGCCCGGGTCGGGGCAGTGCCCGCAACGTGACACTGGGTCCGGACCGCACCACACAGATGGAAGGCTTTTCCTACACCACCTGTGAACTCGGCTCCAATGACTGGTGGTTGCGCGCCAGCCACGCGGACCTGGACCATCAGGAAGGCGTCGGCACCGCTCGCCACGTTCGCCTGTGGTTCATGCGGGTCCCGATTTTCTACACACCTTATATCTGGTTCCCGCTGGATGATCGGCGCCGCAGCGGCTTCCTGATTCCTTCCATCGGCAATTCGCGCCGCACCGGCGTCGATATTACCGTGCCCTGGTACTGGAATATCGCACCCAACCATGATGCCACCATTACCCCGCGCTACATGCACCGGCGGGGGGAACAGCTGGGTGTGGAATATCGCTATCTCACTCAAAGCACCCGCGGCATACTGGAAACCGAATACATGTCCGAGGACAAAATACTCGAGCGTGATCGCTATTTATTGCGCTACCGTCAGCGTACCAACCTGCCCGGCGCCTGGAGTTTCAGAGGCGATTACACCGCACTCAGCGATCCGGGTTATTTCAATGACCTGGGGACCACCCTGTCACTCAACCGCAGCCGTTTCCAAAGCCGTTTTGCACAGCTCGAGTACTCACAACCGCAATGGCGTTTTAGCGCCATGGCGCGGGATTTCCTGATCACGGACCCTGATATCACGCGGGAACGACTGCAGCAGATGCCCCGGTTGCTCGCGGAAACCCGACGACCGATCACGCTGGCAGGCCCATTGCAGTTTGACGGACGGGCAGAAGCGGTCCGATTCCGAGGCGACCCTGTTGACAATGAAAATGCCGAACGTTCTGATTTTGAAGCCGGGCTGACGCTCAATTTCGAAGACTCCGGGTGGTTTTTCCGCCCCCGCGCCGGCTGGCGCAGCACCTTCTACGAGCTCGAAGAGCCTGTAGACCCCGGCGGCGATACTTCACCTGAACGTCACGCCCCCATCTACAGTCTGGATACCGGCCTGGTCTTTGACCGCCCCCTGTCACCGGGTGGACGCAACATGTTCCAGACCCTGGAGCCCCGGCTGTTCGCCCTGTATGTGCCCGAGCGTGATCAGGACGATATTCCGGATATTGACACCCGCACACGACGAGACGGTTTTACCCGCCTGTTCGCCACCAACCGCTTTACCGGCGCCGACCGGCTGGGCGATGCCAGGCAGCTTACCGCCGCGCTGACCACCCGTTTGTTTGATGACGTGAGCGGCCGCCAGGTCTTTTCCGCCCGGGTGGGGCAGATTTACTACTTCAAGGACCGCAACGTCACATTACGGCCCGCCGATGATCCGGACACCCGCAGCACCTCGGACATCGTGGGTGAAACCGAACTCAGCTGGCGCGAGGACTTCCGCGTCGGCGCCCAGGTGGAATGGGACCCGCGCGAGGAAAAGGTCAATCGCTCACTGGTCAATCTTCAGTATCGTCCACGACCGGATGCCTTGCTTAACCTTGGCTACCGGCAACGCCGCCAGGCCCCGAACGTCTTATTCCCCGACACAGAACAAAGTGATGTTTCGGCGGTCATTCCACTGGGCCGCCAATGGCGGGCCATCGGGCGCTGGAACTATGACCTCCAAAGCGACCGCAGTCTGGACACCCTGGGCGGCCTCGAATTTCGCAGCTGCTGCTGGGGTGCCCGCATGTATGTCCGGCGCAATGTACCCCGCTTCAGTGGCGACACCGACACCTCGGTCATGTTCCAGTTGCAACTCAATGGACTGACGGATTTTGGTGCCGACGTGGATGAGCTGCTTGGCCAGGTCGTGCCCGGCTTTGACCGGGTCGATTATTAAAGTCCGGCTTGACCGCCCGACCAGCGCGCCGGCGCTTGCGCCGGCAGCAGCGATTCACCGATACTGACGAACCCGCTTTCACGAGGACAACCCGGCACTATGCACCAACCCATGCCAAACCCTGGTCACCATCAACCGTCGCTGCGCACAAGAGGGATACTTGCCCTGTGTCTGGCAGTGCTGCTCGTCCAGCCCCTGGGAGCACGCGAAGTCCTTGATCGTGTTGTGGCCGTGGTCAATGAGAGTGTGATTCTGGAAAGCGAACTCAGTGAAAGCGCGGAGATGCTCCAGCGCCAGCTGGCACTTGAAGGGCAACCCGCACCACCCCCGGGGCCATTCCGTCGCCAGGTGCTGGAACGTGAAGTGATGACCCGAATTCAGCTGGAACGCGCGGAACGTGCCGGTATTCGTATCAGCGAAGAAGCCGTAAACAACGCCCTGGCTGAAATCGCACGCAGCAACGATCTGACGCTGGACGAATTCGTGGAGTTACTGGCTGCTGAAGGCATGAACTTTGAAACCTTTCGCAGAGAGATCCGTAACCAGATGGCCATTCAGCAACTGCGTCAGCGTGAAATCCAGCAGCGTGTAAACATCACGGAACGCGAAGTGGAGAACTTCCTTGCCAACCAGGCCCGCAGCGACACCCGTAACGAATATCGCTTGCGCCACATCCTGCTCAGCTTGCCGGAAGATGCCGATGCTTCCACCGTGGAAGAAACCCGTGCACTGGGCGAGGAAATACGCCGCCGCGCAAGGGCCGGGGAAGATTTTTCGGAGTTGGCCATAAGCTATTCCGACAGCCAGCAGGCCCTGGGAGGCGGCGATCTGGGCTGGCGCCGCCGGGCCCAGCTGCCAACCCTGTTTGAAGACCTGGTCGATGAACTCAACCCCGGCGAGATCAGCCGGTTGATCCAGGCTCCCGGCGGCTTTCATCTGGTTAAACTGGAAGACCGCCGCGGAAGCGATCCGGTTATGGTGGAGGAAATACGGGCACGGCACATCCTGATGCGGCCGACGCGCATCAAACCGGAGGAGCAGGTCATCACGGAGTTAAGCGAGATACGCGCACGAGTGCTGGCCGGCGAGGGTTTTGCCGAACTGGCGCCTTCATTCTCCAGTGACAGCGTGTCCGCGGCCCAGGGTGGCAACCTTGGCTGGGTCCGCCCCGGACAAATGGTGCCGGAATTCGAAGACCGGATTCGCAATATGCAACCGGGCCAGATCAGTGAACCTTTTGAAACCCGCTTCGGCTGGCATATTGTGGAAGTACTTGACCGGCGCGAGCGCGACATGACTACTGAAGCCCGGCGTACCCAGGCCCGTCAGGCGATATTCCAGCGCAAGGCCGAGGAAGAAACCGAACGCTGGCTGCGTCGGTTACGCGACGAGGCCTTCGTCGAAATCCGGCTGGAGTAAGTTCATGCCCAAACGCCCGCCGCCACGCCTTGCCATCACACCCGGTGAACCCGCCGGCATCGGTCCTGATGTATGCATAACGCTGGCGCAAAAGCCCCATAGCGCCGAACTGGTTGCTATCGCAGACCCCGATTTGCTGGAAGAACGCGCGCAGCAGCTAGGCCTCCCGCTCTGCCTGCATGAATATCGCGCCAATCGGGAGCCGGCGCCCCATCGTGCAGGCCATCTGCCGGTACTGCCGGTGCCACTGACCCAGCCGGTGAGCTGCGGATTGACAGATCCGCGCAATGCCCGTTACGTGCTGGATACCATCACCCGGGCTGCCCACGGCTGTATTGAACAGGAATTCGACGCCATGGTGACCGCACCGGTACACAAAGGCGTCATTAACCAGGCCGGTATTCGCTTCAGCGGTCACACAGAATTGCTGGCCGAAATCTGTAACGGCCCTGACCCCGTAATGATGTTGACCGCGCCAGGATTACGTGTGGCCCTGGTGACCATTCATATTCCCCTGCGCGACGTACCTGCGGCCATTACCCCGGCAAAACTCGGACACACACTGCGCGTGTTGCATCATCATCTGGTCCATCGCATGGGTCTGGCCCAGCCCTGCATCCTGGTCTGTGGACTCAATCCACACGCCGGAGAAGGGGGACACATTGGCAACGAAGAACAACTGGTCATCGAACCCACTTTGCAGGTGCTGCGGGAGTCGGGCATGGTGCTTGAGGGACCGTTACCCGCCGACAGCCTGTTTACCCCGGACAAACTCACCGAAGCCGATGCGGTGCTTGCCATGTACCATGACCAGGGGCTGCCGGTCCTGAAGCATATGGGTTTCGGCCAGGCCGTCAATGTCACACTGGGCTTGCCCATCATCCGCACCTCCGTCGATCACGGCACAGCGCTTGATCTGGCGGGTAGTGGCCGCGCCCATGGCGGCAGCATGGAAGCGGCCGTGCGCGAAGCCATCGAGCTTTGTCGTCATCAGCAACAGGTCTGATTGATACCGGCAATGTCCTCGCATCGGCCCCGCAAACGTTTCGGCCAGAACTTCCTCCATGATCCGGGCGTGATCCGGCGTATCGTGGACTGTATTCGGCCTGTCCCCGCCCAGGCGGTGGTCGAGATCGGCCCGGGCCAGGGCGCCTTGACCCGCCCGCTGCTGGAACGGCTTGACCACCTGGATGTGATCGAGATTGACAGGGACCTGGCCGGGGCGATGCGCGAGCAGGGCTATCCGTCGCAGCGGCTCAGCATTCATGAAAGCGATGCGCTGCAATTCGATTTCTCCGCGCTTGCAACACAACGCGGCCAATCCCTGCGACTGGTCGGTAACCTGCCCTACAATATTTCCACGCCCCTGCTGTTCCATGTACTGGAGCATGCCGAAGTGATCCGGGATATGCACTTCATGCTGCAAAGGGAAGTGGTCCGGCGAATGGCGGCGCCACCCGGCGGCAAGGAATATGGGCGGCTTTCCGTCATGCTGGCCTGGCACTGCCGGGTGGAATCGCTTTTTGACATTGCCCCCGGGGCCTTCAGACCTGCCCCAAAGGTCACTTCCTCGCTGGTGCGACTGATCCCCCACGCAGCCGCCCCGTTTGAGGTGGGTGATGCGCTGGTCTTCCGTAATGTTGTCACTCGCGCCTTCACTCAACGGCGCAAAACCCTGCGTAACGCGCTCGCCACCCTGATCAGCGCGGAGCAGATCGCGGCCCTGGATATTGACCCCGGGCTGCGCCCACAGATGCTGACACCGGCTGATTTCGCCGCTATCGCTCGCAGCGTGAGCACGGCGCAAGCCTGATTCAGGCAGCATCGACATGGCGCGTGAATGCTATACTCGCGCGCCACTGTCGACTCATACCGGGGATGGAGTCACCCTTATGGCCTGTTACGCCATTGGCGACATTCAGGGCTGTTACGACGAGCTACGGGCCCTGCTGGAGAAAATCCGCTTTAATTCCGACCGGGACCGCCTGTGGCTGGTCGGCGATCTGGTCAACCGGGGCCCGAAGTCACTGCAGGTGCTGCGCTTTGTACGCGACCTGGGGGATAACGCCGTCAGCGTACTGGGCAACCATGATCTGCACCTGCTGGCCGCCGCCTATACCGGCCGTCGCAGCAACCCGACCCTCGATCCTGTACTGCAGGCGCCCGACCGCTGGGCGCTGGTGGAATGGCTGCGCTACCGGCCGCTACTCGCCTGGTCCGCCGAACATGATGCCCTGATGACACATGCCGGACTTGCCCCGCAATGGGATACCGCCACGGCCCAAGCCTGCGCCGAAGAACTGGAACAGGCGCTGCGCGGCCCGAATTACCGGGATTTTCTGGAACACATGTACGGTGACCAACCTGATCAATGGGACCCCGCACTCACTGGAATTGATCGGCTGCGCTTCACCACCAACGCTTTTACCCGCATGCGCTACTGCCACCCCGACGGACGCCTGGAAATGCACGCCAAGGGGCCGCCCGGCAGCCAACCTGATGACCTCCTGCCCTGGTTTGAACTGCGCCAGCAACGCGAGAAAGAGCCGCATCTCCTGTTCGGTCACTGGTCCACCCTGGGCACGGTGGACCACCCCCGCATCCATGCCCTGGATACCGGCTGTATGTGGGGGGGCGCCCTCACCGCGCTGGAACTCGATTCCCTCGCCGAAGACAGCCCCCGCCTGACCCAACTCCCCTGCGAGGCAAAGCAGAAGCCGCGCTGACGCGCGGCAGTCCAAGGTCTAAAGTCTCAGGTCTTAAGACGTCTTAAGACTTCAGACGCCCGCGCGAGGCGCGGGCTAGTCCATTCGGCGTCGCAGCCCCAGGCCGATGAAATTGGACCCGCCCTTGACGTCTGAAAACGTCCCCATAATGCCGGAGCGGTGATGCAGGCGCAGGAAGCTACTCCAGCGCTGACTGCCCGGCGTAGTCACTTCCAGTTCCACCTTGGTGTAGTTCAGGAGTTGTGTCGAGTCGCCTTCATCGGGTTCGCCGCGAGGCTCCAGACGCGGTTCCTCCGAGGCCCAGGACAAGCCATTTCCCACTGCCATGCGGGTATCAAGCCAGCGGTCCCAGGGCATGGACATGAGCCGCACCGCGGCGACAGCATTGGTCTCCCAGTGATGTTGCATGCCGGTATGGCGCACCAGCTGACCCTCAACTTCCCAGCGAAACCAGCCGGTGCGGGCAAAAACATAACCCCAGGTCACCGCGCCCAGATAAGAGGATTGCCACGACGGGTTCAGGGTGTTGAGGATATCAACCATCCGATCGGGCGAATGCTGCGCCACATAGGCCGAAACGTAACGATCACCCGCGCTCCCCCATACGCCACCGGGGAACAACACCACGGCACAACCAAAACAGGCAATAAAGACAAGGTGGCCGGCGTGGTGAGATGAAAACTGCCTTTTCATACACTGTGTGACGTGGCAGCACAGCCGACAGTTCAAATTAACCCGCGCTTTGCGGGGCTAGAAGCGGGGCTAGACCTCACTGACACGCGGGGGCTCGCGCCGGCGCAGAACCACGAAACTCATGGAGTAGGCGTTGCGTTCATCCGCCGGATGCTCGATGCGGCGGATCTCTTCCCAGCGCGAGTAATCCATGGGCGGGAAAAAGGTGTCTGCTTCGCCGAATTCGCCGTGGACTTCGGTGAGATAAATACGATCAGCGCGGGGCAGAAAGGCCTCATAGACCGGTGTGCCGCCCAGCACCATCAGGGCTTTGGCATCCCCGGCAGCGCGTATCGCCGCCTCCACATCATGCACCACCACACAGCCGGGGGCCGCCTGATAATCACGATTGCGGGTCATGATGATATTCAGTCGTTCCGGCAAAGCCCGACCGATGGTTTCATGCGTGCGTCGCCCCATCACCATGGGATAACCATTGGTCACCTCGCGAAACCAGGCACGATCAGCCGGCAGCCGCCAGGGCAACTGGTTGTCCTGGCCGATGCCACGCTGGCGATCCATAGCCACGACCAATGAAATTTCCATAAGCTGCTCCCCGGTCTGCACTACACTGCCACCGGCGCCGGGATCGCCGGATGGCACTGATACCCCTCAAGTTCGAAATCCTCATAGCGAAAACCGAACAGATCACTCACCCCGGGGTTGATCCGCATCTGCGGCAAGGCAAAGGGCTGACGCGTGAGCTGCTCGTCGACCTGCTCCAGGTGATTCAGATACAGGTGCGCATCTCCAAAGGTATGCACGAAGTCGCCCGGCTGCAAGTCACATACCTGGGCTACCATCATTGTCAGCAGCGCGTAGGAGGCAATATTGAAGGGCACGCCCAGGAAAATATCCGCACTGCGCTGGTAAAGCTGGCAGGACAGCCGGCCTTCGGCCACATAAAACTGGAACAGGGTGTGACAGGGCGCCAGCGCCATCCGGGGCAACTCCCCCACATTCCAGGCGCTGACCACCAGCCGGCGTGAATCCGGGTTGTTGCGAATTTCCTCAACGACCTCGGACAACTGATCCACATGCCCCCCGTCGGGCGTCGGCCACGAGCGCCACTGACGCCCGTATACCGGGCCCAGATCACCCGTGTCATCGGCCCACTCATTCCAGATACGCACCCCGTTGGCCTGCAGATAGGCCACATTGGTATCGCCCTGCAGGAACCACAGCAACTCATGAATAATCGACTTGAAATGCAGCTTCTTGGTGGTGACGGCCGGAAATCCGTCGGCAAGATCGAAGCGCATCTGGTAGCCGAACACACTTAACGTGCCGGTCCCGGTGCGATCATCCTTGCGCACCCCGTTTTCACGCACGTAGCGCATCAGATCCAGATACTGCTTCATTTTTGATTATGCTCCGTTGCCGGTTCCGGATAGACCGGGTTGCGCCAGGCCAGAAACAACAGCACAGCACCCGCAATCATCAGCGGCAGCGTCAGCACCTGGCCCATACTCATCCAGCCAAAGGCTACAAAACCCAGATGCGCATCCGGTTCGCGCACAAATTCCACCGAAAAGCGGAAAACCCCGTACAGCAACAGAAACAGCCCGGAGACCGACATGATCGGCCTTGGCTGACGCGAAAACAGCCACAGAATCACAAACAGCACCAGCCCCTCCAGAAAAGCCTCATAAAGCTGGGAGGGGTGACGCGGGTCCGGCCCGGCGCCGGGGAATACCATGCCCCAGGGCACATCCGTGACCCGGCCCCAGAGTTCCCCATTGATGAAATTACCGATGCGGCCAAAACCGATGCCCAGCACCGCCAGCGGAGCCACAAAATCGCCCACCGCCCAGAACGGCACCTTGTCACGCCATGACATATACCCCACGGCAAGAATGCAACCGATCAATCCTCCGTGGAACGACATCCCGCCCTGCCACACAGCAAACAGATTAAGCGGGTTGGCCATCACCGAGGCAAAGTCATAAAACAGGATGTAGCCCACGCGGGCACCCACGATCAGGCCAATGATGCCAAAAAAGATCAGATCACCCACCTGTTGCTCGTTAAATACCGTGTGAGGCTGGCGAGCGCGATAAATACCCAGCGCCCAGGCCACGGCAAAGCCCAGCAGGTACATCAAACCATACCAGTGCACATCCAGCGGGCCGAGCGAAATCGCCACCGGGTTAATATCAGGGTATTCAAGCATGTCTTGTTCGTCCGCTGCGGGCACCGCCCGCCAGGGCAAGCCAAACGTTCATCCTATCGGAAAACACTCCTGCCGAGAACCGTTGCAGCACCCGGCACCAGACTCTGCATGCAGGGGCAGAAAACCCCGTGCTCAGTCTTCACTGCAACGACGAGGCGGCCACGGGATAAGTGCGCTGGTGCGTCTGACATAGTCTTCGTAGCCAGGCCGGCTGTGCTGCAAATGCTGCTCCAGCAGTGTTACCCCAGAAACCCGCGCCAGCAGAAAACTCATCAGCACCGGCGAAATCAGTGTCCACCACCCGCCAGCGGCAGCAGCCAGCCCGAAAAAGCCCCACCACACCAGTATCTCGCCGAAATAATTGGGATGCCGGCTATAGCGCCACAAGCCGCGTTCCATAACCCGGCCGCGGTTGGCGGGATCCGCCTTGAAACGCGCCAGTTGCCAGTCACCCACAACCTCGAAAACCAGGCCGGTGGCGAACAATATCAGGCCGGCAAGCGCCAGCGGTGAAAACAGCAACCCGGCATCAAGACCGCGCGACACGACCAGCAATGGCAGGGCCACCAGCCAGAGGATGCCCCCCTGCAACGCAAACACGGTCAGCAAACTGCGCCAGGCAAAAGCCTTGCCGTGATAGTCGCGCATGGCGCGGTAGCGGGCATCCTCCCCATGGCCCCAGTTGCGCCAGGTCAGCCATAGCGACAGCCGCAGTCCCCACAGCGTTACCAGCACCAGGCCAAGCCATGCGCCCTCCGGCTGCGGCCCGGACCACCACCAGAAGGCAGCCACCAGCACAAAGCCGAAACCCCAGAAACGATCCACCAGACTGGCGTCATGCCAGCGCAGGCTGGCCAGCCAGACCAGCAGCATCAGCAGCAGGCTCACGCCCAGCCCGGCTAATGCCGCCAGCAACAAAGATTCAATCACGGGGCAACATCCTCACGGCGCGAAAACAGATAATGCGCAACATACCACTCATTGCCATCGTTAAAATCAAACAATTCCGCGCAGGCAAGCAGGAACAACCGCCAGCGCTGCAGCCAGCAAGCAGCGCTTTGTTCGCCATAGGTCAATGCCAGCACTGGCATAAGATCGGCGCGCTGACTATCAAGACGCTCCAGCCAGGCCAGCAAGGTGCGGGCATAATGCCTGCCGTTGACCTCCCAGCGCCGCTCGAGCAGAAGATCACGCTGAAAATGCAGCAACAAATCACTGGATGGCATGATCCCGCCGGTAAAAAAGGTGCGGCCCATCCAGTTGTCTTCACCATCGGTTTCAAATGGATAAGCCAGTTTGTGATGAACGAATATATGCACGAACAGCTTGCCTTGTGGTGCCAGCCAGGTGGCGATTCGCTGCATAAGCAGCTCGTGATTGCGTACATGCTCGAACATTTCCACCGACACCACACGATCGAAATGCCCTTCAGGGGTGAAATCGTTGATATCGGCCGTCACCACTTCAAGATTATCCAGCCCCATGCGATCGCGACGCCGGAGAATAAAATCACGCTGACTGGCTGAATTGGACACGGCCACGATACGCGAGGCTGGATAGTGCTCAGCCATGTACAGACTGAGTGAACCCCAACCACAGCCGAGTTCGAGAATTCGTTGTCCGTCAACCAACCCGGCGCGCTCGCAGGTCAGCGTCAGCATGTGCGCTTCGGCCGCCCCCAGATCCGTTTCCGGCGCAGACCAAAACGCACTGCTGTACTTCAGCCGGGGGCCAAGCACACGCTCGAAGAAGGCCGAGGGCAATTCGTAGTGCTGTTCGTTGGCCGCGTCGGTTGCTACCGCCAGTGGCCCCTCACGCCACCGGACTATACGCGTGGCCTGGCGCTCACAGGCAGCCTCAACGCCCCCCGCCGATTCTTCGCGCAAACGCTGCCTTAAAAGGTGACGAATACCCGCACGCACCAGCACGTCAGGCACCAGCCCACGCTCAATCACAGACATCATCAAACTCACGGACGCCTCCTGTCCTTGTCCGAAACCGCCACGGGAATAGTTAAGATAGTCTGTCAGCTCCGGGGTTCCCCGAAAGCTAACGCCGGCCCAGCTGGCGCAGCACTGTCGGGGACAACCCCGCTGCCCTGATCGGGATATCAAAGCGCAGCACGGGCTCGTTATTATCCAGGCCGTGGACAACATACGGGCGCCGGCGCAGATCATAGAGCACCTGCACCGTGGGCAGCGTCACACGCGCATCCGGAGCATGAAACACATGCGCCTCCTGTAGCTGGATCAGCCGGTCATCACGGTCATACACATCCACCAGCACAATATGCCAGCTGTCCTCATCAAGATAGAAAGTGCGCCGCCCCAGCGGATGCGCACTCCCCTTGCGTGGACGCGCTTCAACGACCCACACCCGGCGGCGTTCGTAGCGCAGGTGCTCGGGGTTGAGCGTATAACGACCCATGATATCAGCGGGTGTCAGACGCTTTGATTCCAGACGATAGGCGTTATAGGGCGCATAGATTTCGCGCTTGCCGAGCAACGTCCACTCATGAGCGCCCACCGGACCACTGAACATAGCCTGCTGATCGCGCAGACTCAGGCCTTCGGTCAGCGTGGCATTATCATGACCGATCACCGGCATACGCCTGATCCGACGCTCGCCCGGGCTGTAAACCCAGATGCCACCGGCATCCTCTGACGGATCAATACTCTGGTGAATCAGCATCAGGGTGCCGTTACTTGCGGTCCCGGAGAGCACCTTGCGCAGCTCCAGACGCATCCGGTTGGTCTGCAGACCGGCACCGTTGCTATAGGGATACACCGCTTCCTCGCGCACCCGGCCTATGCCGTAATGGCTGTCACCTTCGTGCCCCTGATCCAGGAATGCGGGCAGCACATTACCGACCGCGATATTGGCATAACGGGCAAGCCCGCCCCCCCGATAGCGGGTCTTGTGATTCCAGATCGCCTGCAGACCATTCTCCGGCACCGGGAAGGCCGGCCCGGTATGTGCTTCACGCAGCGCATCAGGCCCCGCCAGTCGCGCACGACCAAAATTATTCGCCACGGCTGCTTCAACCTCGGGGGCGAAACCGGCGCTGCGGCGGGTCGGGTAAACCGGCAAACGGAAATGCTGCGGTCGCCTTGCCAGCATGGCCAGCTGAGCGGGAGTCAGAAACTCGCTATGGGACTCGAGATTGTCTGCCGAGACCTCGTATAGCGGTTGATCTTCGGGCCAGGGGTCCTGATAGCCCTCTACTGGGTCAACCGGTGCCTGTTCAAGCCCCCCGGTCCACGCCGGAATACGGCCATCCGGACTGGCTTCGTACTCAGCGCCCATTGGCGTCAACCCCTCCGGGGGCCATTGTGCAGGCGGGGTCTGTGCTCCGACCGTGGGCGGCACCAGAAAGCAAAACAACAACGTCATCATGACACGCATCACTTCATTTCCTTGAAGTGTGTTACATGGTTTTATGTTACCTTTACAGGTGAACCACATCAACCCCGTCCGGGCTACTCTGCTCACCAACCAGAACCCAAAGCTTTAAGGAAACGCTGATTAATTCGTCACGGCTCAGCGGGCCCTGTCGCGTTCAGCTGCAAGGCGCCGTGCGCCGCGCAAGGCTGCTTGCCTTGTCAAGCACGGCAACGCCGCAGATGGGCCGCCCTTCGGGGCTTTACCAGCGCTCCGGTCCCGGCGTTGCGACTTCTTGACGTATTCCTGTTACGCCTTCAAAGTCACGCCTTGATACCGGAGCGCTGATAAAGCCTGAG
>PWYF01000037.1 GCA_003567955.1 Thiotrichales bacterium | reverse complement strand
CGCCGTCTGGAATATCTGGAGCACTTCGATGCCCTGACTGGACTGCCCAATCGTAATGGTTTTCTTGAAGAACTTTCGGCGGCGTTGCAAGCGGGTGGAAGACCTCGAAGCTGTCACGCCGTACTGGTTTTTGATGTGGATTATTTTGCCCGCATCAATCAGACGCTGGGTGATCGCGCCGGTGACCAGTTACTCAAGGCGGTGGCGGCCCGGATCGGGCGCCTGAGTCCGGCGCCGGCCCTGTTGGCCCGGATTGGCAGCGATGCTTTCGCCCTCGTGCTGGATGGTTTACCCGGGCCGGATGAAGCCAGTGAGTATGCCTCCACGCTGCTGAACAGTTTCCAGGAACCTTTTGCGCTGGTGGGTGAGCCGGTGCATGTTTCGGTGACTATCGGTGTGGCGGTGGCGCCGGAAGACGGCAAGCGCCCGGAGCAGTTGCTGCAGGCGGCGGAAAGCGCCTTGCGAGAGACCAAGCGCTCGGCCCGCCAGAGCTTCGGCTTCCATTCCCCGGACATCACCCATCAGGCCCGTGAAAGGTTGCTGCTGGAGCGAGAGTTGCGGGATGCGCTGGATAGCGGCGAGCAGTTGACGCTGCATTTCCAGCCCAAGGTTGTGTTGGCCGAGGCGCGCGTTGACGGGCTGGAGGCGTTGGTGCGCTGGCAGCATCCCCGCCTGGGGCTGCTCAGCCCCGGTGCTTTTATCCCCCTGGCCGAGGAGACCGGGCTGATTGTGCCGCTCGGGCGCTGGGTGCTGCATACGGCAGTGCGGATGATGGCTGAAGGCGCACTCACGGATCGTGATGACATCAGCGTGGCGGTCAATCTCTCCGGCATGGAGCTTGGGGATGAGGCGCTGGCCAGGGAGTTGGCGCGCCTGCTTGAAGCCAATCACTGTGACAGCCGCTGCCTGGAGCTGGAGCTCACCGAAACCCTGTTGATGCAAAAGCCTGACGCCACCGCACGCATCCTGGACGACATCCGGGCGCTGGGCGTGAGTATCGCGGTGGATGACTTGGGCACCGGCTATTCATCCCTGAGCTATCTGCAAAGCTTCCCGCTGGATCGGCTCAAGATTGACCGCTCCTTCATCAGTGGCGTGCCCGGGAAGAGCAAGGGCAAGGCGATTGCCCGGGCGATTATGGCCCTGGGTCAGGGGCTTGAGTTTGCTGTGACCGCCGAGGGGGTGGAAACCGAGGCCCAGGCCCGGTGGCTGCATGCCTACGGTTGCGAGAGTGTCCAGGGCTTTCTGTTCAGTCGGCCGGTGCCCGTGGAAGAACTTGCCGGCGCGATCAAAGCGACCGAGAATACCTGCCGACAGGTGCTGGCACAGAGCGCCACTGGCTAATATCTTGTGATATCAATCCTCGGGAGCGAGACATGGTTCCGGCTGAACAGGCTTTGGCGCGTTTGCAGGAAGGCAATGCCCGCTTTGTCGCGGGAAAGACGCATCATCCGCATCATCGGGCGCCGGCCGAAGTGGCGGCGGAGCAACATCCCTTCGCCGTGATTCTGGGGTGCTCGGATTCGCGGGTACCGGCGGAGATGGTCTTTGATCAGGATCTCGGTGATCTGTTCGTGATCCGCATCGCCGGCAATATCGTGGCGCCTTCGCAGATTGGCAGCGTGGAATTCGCCGCCAGCCAGTTCGGCACCCGGCTGGTGGTGGTAATGGGGCACAGCCATTGCGGGGCGGTGGCGGCGACCCTGTCGGCGCTGCAAAATCCGGCCCGGGCCGGCTCCGAAAGCCTGCAATTCATCATTGATCGCGTTCGCCCGGCGGTGGCGCCTTTGCTGGGGTCCAACGAACAGGATCATGAAGCACTCATGCAGGCCGCAGTGCGCGCCAATGTACAGGCCTCGGTCAGGACCCTGTGCGAGGGCTCGCCTATCCTGCAGCAACTGATGGCAGATGATGACCTGCAGGTTGTGGGCGCCGAATACTCACTGGAAACCGGTGAGGTGTTATTTCTGGAGTCGCCGTCAGGGGGTTGATCACGGCGACCAGCTATAGGCGCTGGCGATACCCAGCGGCAGGCCGGTGGCCCACCAGGCAAGCAGCAGCAGCGTCCAGCCCAGCAGGAAGGCCACCGAGTAGGGCAGCATCAGACTGATCAGGGTGCCGATGCCGGCGCTGTTGACATAGCGTTTGCAGTACACCACGACCAGGGGGAAGTAGGGCATCAGCGGGGTGATGATATTGGTAGCGGAATCGCCCACACGATAGGCGGCCTGGGTGAGTTCGGGGGCGATGCCCAGATTCATCAGCATGGGGACCAGAATGGGTGCCAGCAGGGCCCATTTGGCCGAGGCTGAACCGATGAACAGGTTGGCCAGGCCGGTGAGCAGAATCACCCCGATAATGGTGATTTGCGGCGGTAGTGCCAGCGCGCGTAGACCCTCGGCGCCATAGACCGCGACCAGCAGACCCAGATTCGACTGGCTGAAGGCATAAATAAACAGCGCGGCGAAGAAGGCCAGCACAATGTAATAGCCCATGCTGGACATGGCCTGGCTCATGCCCTCGACCACGTCGCGGTGATTGCCAAAACCACCCGAAGCGTAGCCGTAGACCACGCCGGGAATCAGGAACAACAGGAAGATCAGCGGCACGATGGACTGCATCAGCGGCGCCTCGAAAGCCGTGATGTCACCGCCCGGCGCGCGCAGCGGTGAATCCGCCGGCCAGGTGGCCATCGCCAGCAGGACCAGCCCGGCGCCGGCCGCACCCAGTGCCAGGCGCAGTGCGCGGCGCTCGCGGGGGGACAGGGTTTCCAGTGTCGGTGCTTCGCGGGTTGCCGGACCATCCACCGGGGTGTCACTCAGGCGCGGTTCGATGATGCGATCGGTGATCCACCATCCCAGCCCCGTAATCAGGACAGTGGATACCGCAGTGAAGCCCAGGTTGGCCAGCGGATTGACCTGCAGCGCCGGGTCCACAATACGGCCGGCCTCCTGGGTCAGTCCCTGCAGGAGCGGATCAATCGCCGTGGGCAAAAAGCCCGCGCTGAAGCCGCCGGATACCCCGGCGAAGGCGGCGGCGATGCCCGCCAGCGGGTGGCGCCCGGCGGCGAGAAAGATCACCGCGCCCAGCGGGATCACCACCACATAACCGGCATCGGCCGCAATATGGCTGAGCACACCTGTGAGCACAACCGTGGGGGTGAGCCAGGGGCCGGGTGAGTCACCCAGCAGCCGGCGCAGCAGGGCGCGGATAAAACCGCTGTGTTCGGCCACCCCCACGCCCAGCATGGCGACCAGGACCACGCCCAGGGGGTGGAAGCTGATGAAGGTGTTCACCATGCCGGCGAGAAAGGCCGCCAGGCGTTCGCCGCTGAGCTGGTTGATGACCTGCAGTGGTTCGCCGCTGCGTGGATCCAGGGCGCCAAAGCTGACCGGAGCCAGCAGCGCCGACAGGGCCCAGGTGATCAGCAGCAACCAGAAAAACAGGATCGCCGGGTCCGGCAGCCGGTTCCCGCCCCGCTCAATTGCTGCCAATATGCCTTCGATGCGCCCTGATACCATATTCAGGTTCCTGTCACCGGGTTGCGGCGGTTATTGGAGCAGACAGGCAGTCAAGTGTCGAGGTGGGTGTGTTTAAGTGATTAGGTGATTAGGTGGTTAAGTTGTTAAGTCGCGGGATGGATGGTTGCAGACATTAAAAGTCACGACACGCGCCGGTAAGGGTGTGTTACGTGCCTGGGTGATTATATTGTCAGCGCGTTATGGGTCGTTGCAGGGGGGGGGGCTTGCGATGCGCGCTGACAGGTTGCACTGGTATATTCAAATTAAATGTGCGGCGCAGCCGCACGCCGACACTTAATCACCTAATCACCTAATCACTTAAACACTCAACCACGTTATTCGAGGCTCTTTATGACAGAGCGTTCCGAGGTGTTTGTATCGACCGATATCGAGACCGACGGTTTTGTGCCCGGGGTGAATTCCATGCTGTCCTTCGGCTCGGCGGCTTTCAGTGATGAAGGTGAGTTGGTCGATACCTTCGAGGCCAATCTGGCACGGTTGCCCGGCGCCGAGCAGAATCCGGTGACGATGGAATGGTGGGCGCAGTTTCCCGAGGCCTGGGAGAAAACCCGCCGCGATCCACGGGCGCCGGAAACCGTGATGCCAGAATATGTGGGATGGCTCCGGGCTCTGCCCGGCAAGCCGGCCTTTGTGGGTTATCCCGCGACATTTGATTTCCCTTTTATCGCCTGGTATCTGGCCCGATTCGCTGGTGACAATCCTTTTGGTTTTGCCGCCATTGATATCAAGACCTATGCCATGGCGGTGCTGCGGCGTCGTCATTTCCACGCCAGCAACAAACAGACGCTGCCCGGACGCTGGTTTGAGCCCGGGCTGGCGCATACTCATGTGGCACTCGATGACGCGATTGAACAGGGTTATTTGTTTATGAATATGCGTCGGGAGCACCTGGCGCAAGGTTGACTGGACCCGCGCTCGATCACAATGCAATCATCGGTGGCACAGGCCCGGCCGTGGCGAAGAGGTGCACTATGCTGAATCAGACAAGGGCGCTCCGTGTGGGCAGGTTACTGGCTCTGGCAGTGCTGGCGGGCAGCTTGCTGCTGTCGGCACAGGCACGGGAGCTGGCGGTTGAGCGTGACGAGCTGGTGGTGGTGGAACTGGCTACGGTGGGCATGGACCGCATGTCGGGTGCGCCGGTGGTGTTGTTGCGAGAACCGATATCAGGTGACGTGGTGCCGATCATTGTCGGCATGAACGAGGCCCGGGCCATCCTGATGGCCATGCACGAAGTACCGGTGCCGCGCCCGATGACGCATGATCTGTTGCGTGACCTGATCGGGGCCATGGATGCCCGGCTTGAAAATGTCCTGGTGGATGGCCTGGTCGACGGGACCTACATGGGCCTGCTGGAACTGAAGCTGAGCGGACGTGACGAACCGCTGCTGGTGGATACCCGGCCCAGTGACGGACTGGCCCTGGCCATGCGTACCGGCGCCGGTATTCATGTGGCCCCGAGTATTTTGCAGGCCGGTCAGGAGATGGAATTTGAAGGCCTGGAAGAAGATCAGGTGGTCACCGCGATCGGGATCACCGT
>PWYF01000056.1 GCA_003567955.1 Thiotrichales bacterium | reverse complement strand
CTGGCTAAGCCCCGGGCGAATCGCCCTGGGATCAGCCTGCTATATGAACGGGATGCTCATGGGCGAATTCATTGGCGCCGGCCTGACCCTGCCGGTGATCATGCCGCTCGCCGGCGACAGCTGGCGCGGGGCGCTGCTGCTGTGGTCTCTGCCGGGGTTACTGGTCGCCGCACTGTTGCTGTTGCCAAGGCGCAACCTGAATGCCGCGGAGGCAACCTCACTACACTGGCTGCCCTCCTGGCGTGATCCACTGATGTGGCAAATGGGGTTGTTGCTCGGCGGCACCGCTGCGCTGTTTTTCGGCACCAACGCCTATATGGCCAGTATTCTGGAGCAGCGTGGCGAAATCGAACGTCTGGCCACCGCACTGTTCTGGTTCAATCTGGCGCAAGTGGCAGCCTCACTGTTGATGCTGACAATGATCGGGCGCTGGGTGGCGCGCCGTGGGCCCATCATCTTCAGTGCGGGTGGCGCAGTAACAGCCATGCTGTTGTTTCTGCTTCTGGAGGGATGGCCAGCAGTCGCCTTTGCCGTGCTGATGAGTTTTTTTGCCGGGGTATTACTAATCCTGTTGGTGACACTGCCCCCACGACTATTCGGCAGCGCGCATGCGGGGCGCCTGTCAGCAGGTAATTTCACCATCGGCTACACCCTGGCCTTTATAGTGCCCCTGCTGGGGGGCTGGCTGGCCGATTTCACCGGCAACAGTCTGGCCACCGGCTGGGTCATTGTCGCCTTTGCCGGCCTCTGCATACCGCTGGCGTGGCGCTTGCAAATACCCCCAGTCCGGCAGACAGCCGATTAATCCGTTTTCCCCTGGCCCCCTCAAGCGTTGTGTTCCTCATCCGGGCAGCATATAAAATAATGCTGTATCGCCTCTTCAGGCGGGTTCAGAGACATGACTTCCCAGCCTGTCCCATTGATCAATTCAAAGGCATACCAGCCATAGTACGTTGAACGCTGCAGCGGCTCATCCGGTACTCTTTCAAAATAACCATTCACCGGGGCTCCGGACAGCTTGTTGTACAGAGCCGCCAGCGCAAGAATATTTTTCTCATTCAAATTGTCCAGCAAGTCACGGCTCATCGCAGCACTGACTTCGCCGTGGCCATTAATGTCCATCTCGGCGATGCTCCTGACATCCCTTCCTGTCAGGCTGATGAACCTCTGCTCAATGCGCTTTCTTGATTGCGGAGGCAATTTCTGAAGAGCCTCATGCAGGTGAGAAAAAACCCAGCGCACCGTTTGCATGTCCCTGCTTTTCAGGGCTTCGATTAGCAACAACGAGAAGTCGCCCCGAAGAAACAGGGAATAAATAAGTCTCCCCCCGGGTTTTATATGGGGCCGCAACACTCGCAACATCTGGTGATAATCGCGGGGCGCCAGATGAGTAAAAACAGAAAACAGGCAGATAATATCGAACTGTTCATCGTTAAGCGGCAGGCGTGAGTAGTCCGTCAGTGGCGTGCCTGTCGGATTATACAAGTCATTGCGCACATCAATGTGGTGATAACTGAAGCGCTTGTCTCTGACATTCTGTTGAAGAAAATCAATAACATCACGATTTACATCCACCCCCGCATAACGGCCAACAGGACGCTGTTCGTCGATGAGGATTTTACTCAGCTTGGTGCCACACCCCATGTCCAGCACCGACATGCCACCCAGATCAGGCAAATCGAACTGACGACACATCAGTTGATACAACTGCCGGGCTGATTCAAGCCACTCGTCTTCACTGCTCCAGCCAGTACGCCAGAGCAGGCGGGGAATCCTGAGCCTGGGCCAGTTACCGGGTTTTTCATTACCCTGTACACCAGCTTGTGTATATCCCGGATCGTCACTGTTCAATGAGAAGTCACCTTCTTTTGCCCTGCGTTCGGGCTCTGTGCAGCGTGAATTATTGTGTCCCGAAGGCCGGATGCATGCCGATTCAATCGTCTCGTCCCGGCGGATCCCGAGGCATGAAGTAAAAGTTAAAGCCACCCCGTATGCATACTACAACTTAGTTATCTGGCCCGTCATATCGTGACGTGCACCCAGAGTCGCCAGGATGGTTTTGTCCTGCAACCCGGCAGCTATGAAAATCGGGGGTATCAAAAACGCCTCTATTATCCGAAGCCCGGCAGCCTGGACTCGACACTGACCGGTCGATCGGTTAGTGTCATCGCGTCGCGGGGAGCGTGTTAAAATGAACGTATGACAAGCCCACGTTGATGCAAAGGAAAACTTCCATGGTCGCAAGCGTTCAGACTGAGGCCCGTGACAACATGATCCAGCAACAAATCCGGCCGTGGGATGTGCTGGACCCCCGGGTACTGGATCTCTTCGAACGCATCCCGCGCGAGTTGTTCGTACCCCTCACCCACCGTGCCCTGGCCTATTCCGATACCCAGATCCCTTTCGCGGGCAACCAGGTGATGATGGAGCCCCGCGTGGAAGGCCGTATGCTGCAGGCCCTGGCGGTACAGCCACAGGATTCCGTACTTGAAATCGGCACCGGAACGGGCTTTGTTACCGCCTGTCTGGCGGAGCTGGCAGCGGCCGTACACAGCGTCGAAATATATGGCATGTTCACCGACAAGGCCCGCGAACGTCTGGATCAACTTGGCGCCGGCAACGTCACACTGGAAGTCGCCGATGCCGGCACCGGCCTCGGTGAGGGCGGCCAACGCTTCGATGCCATTGCTGTCACCGGTTCACTGCCAGTGCTCCACCGTGGTTTTCATGAGCGCCTGAACATTGGTGGTCGCCTGTTTGTTATTGTCGGGCGCTTCCCGGTGATGGAGGCGTTGCTGATTACCCGCACGGCCGAGGATGCCTGGGCGACCGAAAGCCTGTTTGATACCCTGCTGCCGCCACTGCTCAACGCCGAACCGGCACCTGAGTTCCACTTCTGAGCTGCCCTCCATGAAGCAACTTGAAGCACAGCAATTGCACCAGCGTCTGCATCAGGGTAATCCACCCCTGCTTCTGGATGTGCGCGAGGACTGGGAATGCGCCATCGCCAGCATCGAAGGCGCCCGGCACATTCCCATGAATGAAATCCCCGAACGCATTGATGAACTCGAGCCCGAACGCGAAACCGTGGTGATCTGCCATCACGGCATGCGCAGCGAACAGGTGGCCCGGTATCTGGAGCAAAACGGCTTTAGTGATGTCAGCAATCTCAGCAGCGGCATCGACGGCTGGGCCCGTGAGGTCGACAGCAGCGTGCCCGTCTACTGACCATCACCGCGTCGCGAACAGCGCACAGGAATATACCAATGAACCGTATTGTCGCCCTGCTGCTTGGCCTTGCCCTTGCCGCCCCTGCCATTGCCTTTGCAGAGACAGACACCGTTAACCCGGCGCCAGGTGGCGATGATCTGCTGGAAGTCTACCGCCAGGCGGTCAGCAACGACCCGCAGATTCGCCGTGCCCGGGCCGAGCGAAATGCCGCCCTGGAAACCCGCCCCCAGGCGCGTTCTCAACTGTTGCCCAGCCTGAGCCTGTTTGCTGAATATCAGGAATTTGATCGCGAAGACAGAAATGACCCGATGTTTGATGCAGACGGCAGCACGACCAGTTACGGCATCCGGCTCAACCAGCCGATTTTCGATGCCCCCGCCATCGCCCGTCTACGCCAGGCTGGTGCTGTAGTGGCCCGGGCCGAGTCTGAATATGCTGCCGCCCGGCAGGAGCTGATCGTGCGCGCCGCCGAAGCCTATCTGGAAGTCCTCTCCGCCCAGGATGGACTGGATTTCGCGCAGGCCGAAAAAACCGCCATTGAGCGGCAGATGCAACAGGCACGCCAGCAATTCGAGGTGGGCGTCATTGCCATTACCGGGGTACAGGAAGCCCAGGCCGCCCGTGATCTTGCCGTGGCACGGGAAATCGAGGCCCGCCGGGAACTGATGTCCGCCCGCGAACAGTTGCGTGAGCTCACCGGCATGTATGCAGAAAGCTTGCGCCCCTTGCAGGATGAAATTCCGCTGGTCGCCCCCGAGCCGCTGGATGTAGAAGCCTGGGTGGAAGGCGCCCTGCGCCAGAATCTGCAATTACAGGCGGCCCGACTGAGCCGGGATGCAGCGAGCTCCGAACTGAGCAGCGCCCGCGGCGAACGTCTGCCACGGATTGACCTGACTGCCCGCATGCAACGAGTGGACACTGATTCGCCCCAACCCGGACTGCCGGATTCCGAATACGACGAAACCGCCTTTGGCATACAGATGACTGTGCCGCTATTTGCCGGCGGCGCCATCAATTCCCGGGTCCGCGAGGCCACTGCCGAACAGGAGCAGGCCCGCCAGGGTGCCGAACAACAGCAACGCGCAGTGGAAAGATTAACCCGCGACGCTTTCCTCGGGCTGGAGTCCAGCGCCAGTCAGGTGCGCGCCCTGCGTCAGGCCGTGCGCTCCAACCAGACCGCACTGGAATCGGTCGAGGCCGGGCTTGAGGCCGGCACCCGCACCAATGTGGAAGTCCTGGATGCCCGCCGTGAGCTGTTCCGGGCCCGGCGTGACTTCGCCAATGCCCGCTACCAGTATGTGCTCAACACCCTGCGGCTGAAGCAGGCCGCCGGGACCCTGGGGCCGGACGACCTTGAGGAAGTAAACAGCTGGCTGCGCTGATCAGTTTTTGTGCTCACTGAGCACGGCCTGGACCATGGCCAGATAGCGGTCGCTGGCGCCCCGGTTTGCCTTCACCAGGTCACGGCCGGACTGGCCCATATGCTGACGCGCGCTTTCATCTGCCAGCAGGCGCTTGACTGCCACCGCCAGTTCTCCGGCGTCCCCGACAATTTCCAGCGCCCCGGCTGATTGCAACTGCGCAGCTATCGCCTCGAAGTTATACTGGCTGGGCCCGGTCAGCACCGGCACGCCCAGCGCGGCCGGTTCAAGCGGGTTCTGCCCGCCCAGCGCGACCAGCGAGCCACCCACAAACGCCACGTCAGCGGTGGCATACAGCTTCACCAGCTCACCCATGGTATCGCCCAGAAACACCCGGGTATCCGCAGAGGGCAGCTCACCCCGACTGCGTCGCACCAGCGCCAGACCTTGACGTTGACACAATGCAGCGACGTCATCGAAACGTTGTGGAT
>PWYF01000114.1 GCA_003567955.1 Thiotrichales bacterium | reverse complement strand
CCCTGAACCTGATGCAGGCCATGCCGGCACAACCCCGGCGCTGAAAGGCCACGCCGGGGTTGTGCCGTGGCCAACGTGCTGTCAGGCGCTAATCCTGATTAAATCCAAGGCCGAGATAAACACGGGTTTCTTCTCGATCAAAAAAGCGCCGCGCCCCGAGGTGCATGCCAAAACGGTCAGTGAACCACAGCCGGCCATAGGCCTCGAAGCTGGTGTCATCAACTTCATCATTGAAATCATGGCGCAATACGCTGCGGGCCTCGAACATGCGGCCAAAGTGGCCGCGCCAGCCGGCTTCAACCGCCACCGAGATATCCGAGTCCACGTCGGAGACGTAATTCAGGGCCGGGCCCACATGGAAAATTGCCGCATCGGCAAGATGAAAGTTGGGCGCCAGGGTAAGGTCCCACTCCGTTCGGGACTCGGAGGCGCTGCCTGTTCCGCGCACGCCGCCATCCAGGCGAAAGCGCAGGGCCGCGCCCAGGCCGCCCTTGTAGCCACCTTCGTAGTCACATATCAGGGAGAGCCCTTCGAACTGTGCCGCGTCATCTTCACCATTGCTGAAGATCGACCCGGAACAGCGTTCGTAATAGTGGGTGGCGGGTTCGTCGTTTTCCCCGGCGTGGAGGTTCGGCACAAAGCACAGTGCCAGGGTGGCCATGAGACAGGACAAGCGCAGTGACGCAGTGTTTTTTTCCATGTTTTCCCCCCGAAAGTGTTGTTTGTATTGGAGCAGATTGAAAATATGCTGACATCACCCAAACGGGTGAAAGTGCGTCAAGAAAACGCTGGTCTATTCGTTGCGCCTCAGCGGGTCCTTTGGCGTTCAGCTGCAAGGCGCTGTGCGAAGCCGAAGGCTGGTTGCCTTTGCATGCGCCGCAGTTTCCTTAAGGGCCCCGGCCAGTGTCGCGGCACGTGGCAGAGGTAAACCCCCTGGGGCCTACTGTAGCAGACGCCGTCGCGCTTCTTCGTACTTCTCCGCCGTCTGGCGGATGATGGTTTCCGGCAGTTCCGGCCCTGGCGGGGTCTTGTCCCAGTCCAGGGTTTCCAGATAATCGCGCACAAACTGCTTGTCGAAGCTCGGCGGGTTGTGGCCCGGCTGCCACTGGTCGGCGGGCCAGAAGCGCGACGAGTCCGGAGTCAGCACTTCGTCAATCAGCACCACCTCGCCCTTGTCATCCAGCCCGAACTCGAACTTGGTGTCGGCGATGATAATGCCGCGTTCGCGGGCATAAGCCGCGGCGCGTTCATAGATGGCAATGGCCAGTTCCCGCACCCGGGCCGCCACATCCGCGCCCAGTAATTGTTCGGTGCGGGCATAGTCGATGTTCTCGTCATGGCCACCGACATCGGCCTTGGTGGAGGGGGTGTAAAGCGTTTGCGGCAGTTTCGCTGCCAGTTCCAGTTCGGCGGGCAACTCGATGCCGCACACCGCGCCGGTGCGCTGGTAATCCTTCCAGCCGGAGCCGATCAGGTAGCCGCGCACGATGGCTTCCACCGGCAGCGCCTTCAGGCGCTTCACCACCACCGAGCGTCCTGCCACCTGGCGGCGCTCGTCGTCGCTGTTGACCACGTCCTCAGGCCGGATGTCGGTGAGGTGGTTGGGCACCAGGTCGGCCAGCTGCCGGAACCAGAAGGCCGAGACCTCGCTTAGCACCTGCCCCTTGCCGGGAATGGGGTCGGGCAGGATCACGTCAAAGGCGGACAGCCGGTCGGTGGTGACGATCAGCATGTGCTGCGCATCCACCTCGTATAGATCCCGCACCTTGCCCTCGTGCAGGCGTTTGAGGCCGGGCAAGTCAGTGCGATGGACAGTGGTTGGTGTACTCATGCGTGGCTGTCTGTGGTCGTGAACAAGGACGGAATTCTGGCAGGTCCGGCGTCAGTGTGCCAGTGCTTCCCCGTCGGGTTTGTGGGAGACTGGACAGGGTTCGCGGGTTTTGGGGGAGGCGTCCATCATGAGCATTGAAATCTGGTTGCAGTTGCTGGGTTGGTCCACGCTCGTCAACTGGGGCATCCTGCTGGTCTGGTTTGCGTTTTTTGCCCTGGCCAGGGACTGGATGCGGCGTCTGCATGGCCGCTGGTTTCACCTCTCGGCAGAGCAGTTCAAGGAAACGCTGATGAATTCGTCACGTCTCAGCGGGTTCTGCGGTGTCCATATGCAAGGCGCCGTGCGCAGCTGAAGGCTGGTTGCCTTTACAAGCACGGCAACGCCGCAGATGGGCACCGCAGAGCCCGCCCTTCGGGGCTTTGCCAGCAAACCAGCCTCGGTGTTGCGACTTTTCACCGTATCCAGATACGCTTTCAAAGTCACGCCTTGATCCTGGCTTGCTGGCAAAGCCTGAGACGCGACGAATTCATTAGCGTTTCCTTACGCTATCCACTATGCCGGCATGGCGGCCTACAAGACACTGATCCTGGTGTTCAATCTGGTGCCTTATCTGGTGCTGCGGGCAATCTCCTAATGCGCCACGAGGGTCATCATTCCCCACAGGGGGCTGGTTTTGTAGCGGTCGCATTGAGCCTCGCGGAATCCGCTTTCCCTGAGCAGCCCGTACAGCTCGCTGGCCCGGTAAATGTGATGGAATGGTTTGCGAACAAGTCGTAACCACAACCCGAGCAGCCGGATCCCCGCATAGTCCGCGCACCAGTCAGTAATCACCACGTGTCCCCCGGGGCGCATAACCCGGTGCATTTCCAGCAGCGCTTTTTCGGGTTCGCCAACATAGTGAAACACGCTGGTCGAGATCACCAGGTCAAAACTGTCATCGGGGAAGGGCAGCACTTCAGCGGGCGCCTGTTGCAGGTTGGTGCTCAGCGGCAATCGCTGCCCCGCCCGGGCCAGCATTTCGCCGGTGGGATCGACCCCGGTCAGCGCGGCGTGTGGAAAGCGTTCAGCCAGCGCCGCCAGCAGCACCCCGGTACCACAGCCCACATCCAGAATGCGGGCGTTGTCCGGCAGTGCCGGCAGTCGGCACAGGGTTGCATTGATGCTGGCCTCGATATAACCGGACCAGGCCCGGTCATAGTCCGGTGCCAGTTTGCGGTATTCGGCAAGTACGCGGTTGTTTTCGGGAAATTCAGTCACCGGCTTCCGGGTTCCTGGTTTGAGGCTTCGGTTGTTGCCAGGTCAATGTGGTCTCGATCTGGCTGCGGCGAGCGGTTTCCGGTATCTGTGTGAGTATGAACTGATCCCGGTGTGAACGGGGCGACAGTGCCAGTGTAACCCGGGCTCTGATTTCATGCTCCGGTATCGAGCCGCCAAAAGCCTCGCGCAGCCGCTGGTTCGGGATGGTTCCTGTCAGGGTGGCGCCCTCACCACCCAGTGGCTGGCTGTAATCTGCGATGACTACCGGTTCGCCCGTGTCACTTGGCCAGAGTTCGACCCGCACCTGGTAAGAACCGGGGTGGCTGCCCCGGGTCTTCAGCTGTTGCCGGATGTTGTCGCCGACGTAATGGGGCTGGTCGAAGTGGACAGATTCCAGCTTGTGAAAGCGGTCGGGGTCAAGCATCGCGGCGGCGGCCCGGTCGCGTTCCATCTGTTCCGTGACATCGTCGCGGCAGGCGAGCTCTGAATAGGCCTCGCCGTTGAAAAACAGGGAACGACGTTCCCTGACTTCAGCGCAAAGCTTCGCTTCGCGCCACTCGATAGCCAGCTCCTGAAGGCAACGGGAGCGCTTGTAGTAAGTGTGCTTGCCTGGCGGGTTGAAGATCAGGCCGGTTTCGTAATCGCTGGTCGAAATCGCCTGGCACTCGCCCAGGGCATGTTCGAATCGCAGCTGCCAGTCGTCGGCCCAGGCGTTCGCGGCAAGCAGGCTGCCCAGTACGCAGGCAATGCCCCGCAGCGCAGGCAATGGATTCATGAGCGAGTCCCGTGATTGCCGGCCGTGTCGCGCCGGCGCAGGCGATTGACCAGCCCGCCGAGCAGGTGGCCCAGCCAGTAATAGAACGCGCTGTTGGCCAGGACGGTGGGGACGATGAAATACCACTCTCGCAGGTGATTGGTCCAGCCAGTCAACCAGGCGATGGGGAAGCCCATAGGGAAAATGCCCGGAAGCGCCGCCAGATCGCAGACCCAGCCAGTACAGGTGAAGGCCTCGTACCAGGTGATCCCGGCCACCAGCAGATAAGTAGCCACCAGGGTCCAGCCGGTTCTGGAACGCCACCATGCGCCCATGAGGTTTTCCCCTTCTTGCTCACGCCTGTGGTGTTGCACGCCATGATAGCCGACGAGGTGCGTCAGGGGTTAGCAGCGGCAACGGCCTCCCTGGCCAGTTGGGTGATTCGTGGCCAGTCGCCACGCGCCACGGCCTCGGCCGGGGTCAACCATGAGCCCCCCACGCAGGCGACATTGGGCAGGGCGAGGTAGTCCGGCAGGTTGGCCGGGGTGATCCCGCCGGTGGGGCAGAAGCGGATATCGGGAAAGGGCCCGGCCAGTGCCTTGAGCATGGCAATGCCCCCGGCTGCTTCAGCCGGGAACAGCTTGAGGCTGTCAAAGCCAACTTCCTGTGCGCGCAGGATGTCGGACGGGGTCATGACCCCGGGCAGCAGGGGCAGGCCGGAAGTTGTTGCGGCTTCAGCCAGTGCCGGGGTGAGCCCGGGGCTTACGGCAAAATGCGCGCCCAGGGCCCGGGCGCGGTGCAGGTCATCGGGTCGGCGGACGGTGCCGATGCCGGTTATGGCTTCCGGTACCTCGGCGAGGATGCGTTCGACGGCGGCCCAGGCCTGGTCCGTGCGCAATGTAATCTCAAGCACATGCAGGCCGCCGGCCACCAGTGCCCGTGCCAGCGGTACCGCCGAGTCAGGGTCATCAATGCGGATCACGGGGATCACCGGGGCGGCTGCCAGAATCTCGCGCATGGTGTTATTCCTGTTCCTCGTCCGTGGCCATCAGGCTCATGGCGCCCTGTTCCGCGCCGGTGGTGACACCGCGGAAGTTGGCGAACAGCTCACGGCCCATGCCCTCACGGGCCCGGGCCAGGTTCCCGGGCACCTCGGCCCGGCGTTTCGCCAGTTCGTCTTGCGCTACCAGCAGCTCAAGACGACCATTACTGCCATCCACCCGGAGCGGGTCGCCATCGCGGACCAGACCAAGGGCCCCGCCGCAGGCGGCTTCGGGGGTGACCTGGATGGCAGCGGGCACCTTG
>PWYF01000148.1 GCA_003567955.1 Thiotrichales bacterium | reverse complement strand
GTGATGCCGCCAATGGCCACAATGGGGCAGGGCAGTTGTTGCCGCGCCCGGGTGAGCAGCGACAGTTCGACCCTGGCCGCATCGGGCTTGGTGCCGGAGCCGAACACGCTGCCAAAAGCAACATAGTCGGCGCCCCCGGCCACCGCCTGGCGGGCACGATCAATCAGGTTGTAACAGGATACGCCGATGATGGCATTGGCTCCCAGAGTCTTCCGGGCGATATGGATATCCGCGTCGTCGCGGCCCAGATGCACGCCATCCGCGCCCACCGTGGCTGCAAGCCCGACATCGTCATTGATCAGCAGCGGTACGCCGGCTTGTCGGCACAGCGACAGCAGCTTGCCGGCCTCACGCTGGCGGCGACCCGTGTCGCCGGATTTGTCGCGGTACTGGATTACGCGCGCGCCGCCGCGCAGATAACCGGCCACGCGTTGTGACAGTGTGGGGCCGCTTTCTCCGGCGGTAATGGCGTACAGGCCCCGGCCCGGCATACGCATGGCAGCCTTCAAGTCATATCCCGGCCGGGCCCGGGGAAGCGCCCTGGGATCCATTGCCCCCGGCCCGGGCGGAAACCGGCCCTGAGGGCGCGCCAGGTGTATTGCTCGGCGCTGTGGGCGGCTTCAGTGATGCGCTGGCCACGGGCTATACGGGCGGCGAGGGCGGAGGCCAGGGTGCAACCCGAACCGTGGTAATCGCCGGGCAGTCTGGCAAAGCCCTCGGTCAGCGTCATGCCGTCACTGCTGTAGAGGCGGTTGCGAACTTCATCGCCCGATTCGTGGCCGCCGGTGATCAGTACATTTTCGCAGCCCATGGCCAGCAGGCGTTCGCCACACGAGTCGAGTTCATCGCTGTCAGCCAGTTCCCGGGCTTCGTTACCGTTGGGGGTGATGATGGTGGCGCGCGGGATCAGCCTGTCACGCAAAACCGGCACCATCGGGTCTTCTGCCAGGCGGGCGCCACCGCCGGCAATCAGCACCGGGTCCAGTACCACCGGCAAGTCGGGGAACTCATTCAGCAACTCAGCCACGGCGTGAGCAATCTCGCGGGTGCCCAGCAGGCCGATTTTCACCGCCGCCACCGGCATGTCTTCCAGTACCGCTCGCGCCTGCCCTGTGACCTGCTTGACCGGCAGGGGATGCACCGCCCAGGCATTGCGGGTGTCCTGTTCAGTGATGGTCGTAATCACCGAGCCACAATGGCAACCATTGCCGGCAATGGCCTCAATATCAGCCTGAATGCCGGCACCACCACTCGGATCATGACCGGAAATAGCAAGGACTATCGGGGGTACGGATGTCATCCGAACAGTCTAACAACTTGCGGGAAGCCGGGCACGAAGTGGCCGCGTGATTAAGTGATTAAGTGATTACGTGGTTAGGTGATTAGGTTGTCGGAGTGCGGCTGCGCCGCACGGATTCCCGCGGCACAGCCGCGTTTCACAAAACCTGTCGGCGCGAGTTGCGGCTCTTCCGGCTTGCAGCAAACCCTCCCGCGACGTAACCACGTAACCACTTAATCACGTAACAACGTAACAACGTGAATATCGGCGCGTGTCGCGGATTATCGGTTCTGCAACAGTCCGTTTCGCGACGTAACCACGTAATCACTGAAAACTTAAAACTGATATGACAAAATGACGCCTTTTGTAATCACAGCCAGCGGGAGTTCCCATGGAATACAAGTCGTATATGTGTGTTGTTTGTGGCTTTGTCTACGAGGAAGAAAAGGGCTATCCGGAAGACGGTATTGAGCCCGGAACCCGTTGGGAAGATGTGCCGGACACCTGGGTGTGCCCGGACTGTGGCGCGGCCAAGGAAGATTTCGAGATGATCGAGGTTTGAGACAGGCCGGGCGCTGAAATCAGCGCATGCCCGTCTTGCCTTCCCAGGGGTCATGTTCCCCGGGGTTGAGCTCAATCAGCATTTCCTTGAGCAGGAGGACTTCCTCCATCACGTCGGCGTCAAAGCCCTGACGACCGCCGCGATCATCGATAATCAGGGAATCAATAAAATTGACGCACTCCTGTGTGGGCCACAGACCGGTGATGCGGCTGACCAGGCGGGGGTGTTTTTCCTCAATAGCGCAGGGTTTGCCGCTGCGCGGGGGTTTTTGGGCAGCGGGCTTGCCGGACGCCTTGTCGCCGCTTTTCGCGGTGCTGCGTTCAGAACCCGAGCCCCAGGACATGTCCAGGTCTGCCAACGGGTCGCCGGAATCATTGCTGCCGCCGCCATCAGCGGGCGTACCGTAAGGACGTTTGCCGGTTCCGGCTGAAGCTTCCGCAGGCGGGGCTGCGGTGGCTTTGGGCGCTTTTGCAGCGGGGCGTTCTGCGGCTGGTTTGCCGGCGGCGCCGCTGCGGGTTTCTTCCAGCAAATTGTCTCTGAGTTCGAGCAATTCCCGCATCTGTTTGGGTGAAAATGGCACGCGCCCGGGTTGCGGCGCCTCAACCAGTAATCCATCCAGGAGTTCCCGGGATTTGTGACCGGGCCAGTGCTCCTTGATGTAGGTGTAGAGGTCCGGGTGGGCAGCTTTCAGGCTGCTGTCAATGGAGCCGGCGTGCCAGCGGTCATAATCAGGTACGATCACGCCGGTGGTTTTGTACATGCGCCGGGCCAGCGCCACGTATTTTTTGCGGTCGTGTTTCTGGTGGTAGATGTCCAGCAGGATTAACCAGGGCCGGGTGCCGGCATTGGCGGCATCATCACGATCAAGGAATTTCTCCAGCGCGAAACGGGCGGTGTCGATATTGCCCGTGGCCATGGCATGTGTGGCCATATGCACAATTTTGGGTGCTTTCTCCGGTTCGATGCTGTGGCTGTCCGGGCCACCCCCGGAGCCGCGTATCAGCCGGACCACCAGGGCAATGAGAAACAGCCCCAGCAGGGCGGCTCCCGCCCCGGCCAGTGCGGGCAGCAGCCATGGTTCGGCGTTGCCCAGTAATGCGCTGATTTCCTGCACGATTATTATTCCTTCATTTATGCCGCCAGAACCCTGGCGGGTGTGCATCAGGGCGCGGTTCGTCCGCGCCGCTTGTTTATGACAAACCAGCCTAAACTTTCATGACCCGTTTGCCAACAATCTGTTGCACGCGGGGGGGGGTGCTGTTTCAGGCGGCCGGCCGGTCCAGTCCCAGGTTTTCCCAGATCGCCAGCGTGGCTTCGGCCTGATTGAGCGTATAAAAGTGCAGTCCGGGTGCTCCGGCATCCAGCAATTGCTGGCACAGTTTCGAAATCACCTCCAGGCCAAAGCTGCGAATGGACTCGGTGTCGTCGCCATAGCTTTCAAGGCGTTTGCGAATCCAGCGCGGGATATCGGCGCCGCAAATATCAGAGAAGCGCGCCAGTTGGGCATAGTTGGTGATCGGCATGATCCCCGGCACGATGGGGATGTTCACACCCCGCTTCTCGCACTCGTCAATAAAGCGGAAATAGGCCTCGATATTGAAAAAGTACTGGGTGATGGCGCTGTCGGCGCCAGCTTCCACCTTGCGCTGGAAATTATCCAGGTCCGCCCGGGCCGAGGGGGCTTCCGGGTGGATTTCAGGGTAGGCGGCGACTTCAATCTTGAAGTGATCGCCGGTCTGTTCGCGAATAAAAGTCACCAGCTCGTTGGCATAGCGAAAATCACCCGGATCGGTCATACCTTCGGGCAAATCACCCCGCAGGGCCACCACATGACTGACGCCCTGCTGGCGATAGTTTTCCAGCATGCGCTGGATATTCTCACGCACGGAGCCGATGCAGGAGAGATGGGGGGCGGCGGCTACGCCGGTTTCCCGCACCAGCTCCAGCACGGTTTCATAAGTCCGGGCCTGGGTAGAGCCGCCAGCGCCAAAGGTGACGGAGAAATAGCGTGGCGCCAGCCGCGCCAGTTGCTGGCTGGTATGCACGAGCTTTTCACGTCCCCGGTCGGTTTTTGGGGGGAAAAACTCAAAGCTGAATTCCGGTGAATATTGGCGTTGTGATTTCATGGTTCATACTCGGGGCGCACCCGATCAGGCGGGTGCTGCCGGGTCACGATCAGCCCGCGAAGTCCACACCCGCATGGCCCCGCCTCGAGCGGGGCCATGCGAATGAACTTCGACCGCCGGTGCCACTCAGTAGCGATAGTGTTCCGGCTTGTAGGGGCCGTCCTGGCTGACGCCGATGTAGGCCGCCTGGTCCGGAGTGAGTTCGGTCAGTTGGGCGCCGATTTTCTCCAGATGCAGCCGGGCCACTTCCTCGTCAAGCCGTTTGGGCAGTACGTAGACTTCGTTGCCGTACCCGCCCTTGTTGTTGAACAGCTCCATCTGCGCCAGTACCTGGTTGGTGAAGCTGTTGGACATCACAAAGCTCGGATGACCCGTGGCGCAGCCAAGATTCACCAGCCGGCCTTCGGCCAGCAGGATGATCTTCTTGCCGTCGGGGAAGGTGATGTGATCAACCTGGGGTTTGATGTTGTCCCAGTCATACTCACGCAGCCCGGCGACATCGATCTCATTGTCAAAGTGACCGATGTTGCAGACGATGGCATTGTTTTTCATCCGCGCCATGTGGTCATGGCTGATGACCTGGTAGTTGCCGGTGGCAGTCACGAAGATATCGGCCTTGTCGGCGGCTTCATCCATGGTGACAACGCGGAAGCCTTCCATCGCGGCCTGCAGCGCACAGATGGGGTCGATTTCGGTGACCCACACGGTGGCGCCGAGGCCCCGCAGCGACTGCGCGCAACCCTTGCCCACGTCACCGTAACCGGCAACCACGGCAATACGCCCGGCGATCATCACGTCGGTGGCGCGCTTGATGCCGTCCACCAGCGACTCGCGGCAACCATAGAGGTTGTCGAACTTGGACTTGGTCACCGAGTCGTTGACGTTGATGGCCGGGAAGGCCAGCGTGCCGTCTTCCTGCATGCGATACAGGCGATTCACACCGGTGGTGGTCTCCTCGGTCACGCCCTGGATCTTCGACTTGACCTCGGCATACCAGCCCTTTTTGGTTTCCAGTCGCTTGCGGATCGCCGCGAACAGGGCCTTCTCCTCGTCGGCGCCGGGATTGTCCAGCACGGAGGGGTCCTGCTCGGCCTGGGCGCCGAGATTGACCAGCAAGGTGGCGTCGCCGCCATCGTCGAGGATCATGTTGGCGCCTTCACCGTCCCACTCGAAGATACGGTGGGTGAACTCCCAGTACTCATCCAGGGTTTCGCCCTTGAAAGCAAACACCGGAATGCCCCGGGCGGCAATGGCCGCGGCGGCATGATCCTGAGTCGAGTAGATATTGCACGAGGCCCAGCGCACTTCAGCGCCAAGCTCGACCAGGGTCTCGATGAGCACCGCGGTCTGGATGGTCATATGCAGCGAACCGGCAACCCGCGCACCTTTGAGCGGTTTGTCGGCGCCATATTTCTCGCGCAATGCCATCAGACCGGGCATTTCAGTCTCGGCAATGGCAATTTCCTTGCGGCCCCAATCAGCGAGGCCGAGGTCACTGACAACATAATCGTCTGTCTTCGGTTCCACGACAGCGTTCATGGTGTTGACTCCGATTTCGCTGAGCGCCGTTTGACACAATGGCGTCCGTACCGAGCCTGGCAGGGCGAACCCTGTTGCAGCGCTCCTCGGCGGGACGCCGTTTTCCTCATTTTCTGCCGGGGTGTCAACGCCCGGCAAATCCCTGGTTCAGCCGATGGCCGTGAGTCAGACTCCGGCGGCCTGACGCAGTGCGTCGGCCCGGTCGGTTTTCTCCCAGGTGAAATCCGCATCCTCGCGGCCAAAGTGACCGTGTGCGGCGGTTGCGGTGTAGATCGGCCGCAGCAGATCCAGCATTCGAATCAGGCCACGGGGGCGCAGGTCGAAATGCTCCCGCACCAGGGCCGTGAGCTTGTCCTCGGGCACCTTGCCGGTACCAAAGGTCTCGATGCCGATAGACGTCGGCTCGGCCACGCCAATGGCGTAGGAAATCTGGATTTCGCAACGGTCGGCAAGCCCGGCGGCGACGATGTTCTTGGCTACGTAGCGGCCAGCGTAGGCGGCTGAACGGTCCACCTTCGAGGGATCCTTGCCGGAGAAGGCGCCGCCGCCGTGGCGCGCCATGCCGCCATAGGTGTCGACAATGATCTTGCGTCCGGTCAGGCCGCAGTCACCCACCGGGCCACCGATGACAAACTTGCCGGTGGGGTTGATCAGGTATTTGGTGTCCTTGCTCAGCCATTCGGCGGGTAGCACCGGCTTGATGATTTCCTCGCGCACCGCTTCGTGCAGGTCTTTTTGCGGGATTTCCGGGCTGTGCTGGGTAGACAGCACAATGGTATCAATGGCAACCGGTTTGCCATCTTCATAGCGCAGGGTGACCTGGCTTTTGGCGTCCGGGCGCAGCCAGGCCAGCTCGCCGCTGCGACGGACCTCGGACTGCCGCTTGACCAGGCGATGGGCGAGTGAGATCGGCGCCGGCATGAGTTCGTCGGTCTCGTTGCTGGCGTAACCGAACATCAGGCCCTGGTCGCCGGCACCCTGATTGTCTTCTTCCTCGCGATCCACGCCCTGGGCAATATCCGGAGACTGCTTGCCAATGGCGTTCAACACCGCGCAGGTGTCGGCATCAAAGCCCATCTCGCTGCCGACGTAGCCGATGTCGCGCACGGTGTCGCGGACAATTTTTTCATAATCGAGTACGGCGAAAGTGGTGATTTCGCCGCTGAGCAACACCATGCCGGTCTTGGTCAACGTTTCGCAGGCCACGCGGGCATTGGGATCCTCGGCCAGGATGGCATCGAGGACCGCATCGGAAATCTGGTCGGCCATTTTGTCCGGATGACCCTCGGATACCGATTCGGAGGTAAAAAGCGAAGTCTTCGACATAAGCTGAAACTTCCTGTTCGTTTCGTGTTTTAAGTGTCCGCAATAAATTTGTTTGACATCGGCCGCGCCAGCGCGTCGGTGACCACGGTAACCCGGGCCCCGTGTGGCAAGGCGCGATGCGGAACCAGACACTTTAATGGGCAGGCGGCGCTTTCATCAAGTTATTTTGCATGTACCGGGCGCTCCGGTTTGATCCGGTCTGGTCGCCATGGGTTGCCGCAGGGCCATAAAAAAGCGAAAATCCGCGCTCCCGGAATTGCGCCGGGTCATGCGGCCCGGTACGCCCGAGTCATACCACTAAAGCAGCGCAAATCGTGGCGCCTCGTACGCCGACCAACCCCGGAGAGCCGGATAAAAATGCCTTCCCGTCAGGAACTTGCCAACGCCGTTCGCGCCCTCAGTATGGATGCCGTCGAGGCCGCGAATTCGGGCCATCCGGGGATGCCCATGGGCATGGCGGACATTGCCGAAGTCCTGTGGAACGATTTTCTGGCGCATAATCCGGCTGACCCGGCCTGGTTCAATCGCGATCGGTTCGTGGTGTCCAATGGTCACGGTTCCATGCTCCTGTACTCGCTGTTGCATCTCACCGGTTATGACGTGCCGCTGGAGCAATTGCGCAATTTCCGCCAGTTGCATTCCATGACGCCCGGACATCCGGAATATGGTGATACCCCCGGGGTGGAGACCACCACCGGCCCGCTCGGCCAGGGTCTGGCCAACGCCGTGGGCATGGCGATCGCAGAGAAAATACTCGCTGCGCGGTACAACCGACCGGACTTTGACGTGATTGATCACCGCACCTGGGTTTTTCTGGGTGATGGTTGTCTGATGGAAGGTATCTCGCATGAGGCCTGTTCGCTGGCGGGCACGCTGGGTCTGGGCAAGCTGGTGGCGTTCTGGGATGACAATGGCATTTCCATTGATGGTGAGGTCGAGGGCTGGTTTACCGACGACACCCCGGCGCGTTTTCGCGCCTATGGCTGGCATGTGATCGAAGCGGTGGATGGACATGATGCCGAAAAAGTGCGTAGCGCCATTGAGGAAGCGGTCAGCCAGAGTGGACGCCCCACCCTTATTTGCTGTCGTACGGTGATTGGCCGTGGCGCGCCCAACAAGCAGGGGACCGAGGCCGCGCATGGCGCTGCCCTGGGGGCCGGGGAAGTCGCCGCAGCGCGCGAGAATCTGGGTTGGTCGCATCCGCCGTTTGAGATCCCTGATGACATCCGACAGGCCTGGGATACCCGCGAACAGGGGCGTCAGCGTCAGGCAGACTGGGATGCGCTGTTTGCGCGTTATCGCGAAGCCCATCCGGAGGCTGCTGGCGAACTGCAGCGCCGTATCCGCGGTGAGCTGCCCGCCGAGTGGGCGGATGCCGCCCGCGCGCTGATCCGTGAAACCGATCAGGCCGCTGACAAGGTCGCCACTCGCAAGGCCTCACAGAAAGCGCTGGACACCTTCGGCCCGTTGCTGCCCGAGCTGGTGGGCGGTTCGGCTGACCTGGCCGGCTCCAATGGGACGCTCTGGTCCGGCGCCCGGGCGCTGGGTCCCGGGCAGGCCGATGCCAACTATATTTTCTTCGGTGTGCGTGAGTTTGCGATGAGCGCCATCGTCAATGGCATGGCGCTGCATGGCGGCTTTATTCCCTATGGCGCGACATTCCTGGTGTTTTCAGACTACGCCCGCAATGCCGTGCGCATGTCCGCGCTGATGGGGGTCGGCAGTATTTTTGTCTACACCCACGATTCCATCGGCCTGGGCGAAGATGGTCCCACCCATCAGCCGGTAGAGCACCTGGCCAGCCTGCGCATGATCCCGAATCTGCATGTCTGGCGGCCTTGTGATGCGGTGGAGTCCATGGTGAGCTGGCAGGCGGCTGTGGAACGGCGTGATGGCCCCGGTGTACTGGTGTTCTCGCGCCAGGGGCTGCCGCATCAGCCTCGGGACGCCGAGGCGATTGAAGGCATCCGTCGGGGTGGCTATGTGCTGCGTGATTGCGAAGGGATGCCACAGGCACTGATTATCGCCACCGGTTCGGAAGTGGCAACGGCGGTGGCCGCGGCCGAACAGCTTGAAGCCGATGGCACGCGCGTGCGGGTGGTATCCATGCCCTGCACGCGTGTTTTTGATGAACAGGACGCGAACTGGAGAGACCAGGTGTTGCCCCCCGAAGTGACCGCACGGGTCGCTGTGGAAGCGGGTGTCAGCGACTTCTGGTATCGCTACGTGGGCACGCGCGGTCGGATTGTGGGCATGGACAGTTTCGGGGCCTCGGCGCCGGCCGGCGACCTGTTTGAACACTTCGGTTTTTCCGTCGACAACGTGGTCAGGGCAGTGAAATCAGTACTGACCTGAACACTCATGGTATCCAGCAGGCAGGAGACAGCGATTATGGCCATCAATATTGCAATTAACGGTTACGGACGTATCGGGCGCAATGTACTGCGGGCGCTGTATGAATCAGGCCGCAACGGCGAGTTCCGCATCGTGGCCATCAATGATCTGGGTGACGCCGAAACCAACGCCCACCTGACCCGTTTTGATACGGCGCATGGCCGTTTCCCCGGCGAGGTCAAGGTCGAGGGCGACGCGCTGGTGGTCAATGGCGACAGCATCAAGGTGCTGGCCGAGCGTGACCCGGCGCAGCTGCCCTGGGGCGAGCTCGGCGTCGACGTGGTGCTGGAATGCACCGGCCTGTTTGCCAGCAAGGACAAGGCCGCCGCGCACCTCAAGGGGGGCGCAAAGAAGGTGGTGATCTCGGCCCCGGCGGGCAAGGATCTGCCGACCATTGTATACGGCGTCAATCACGACACACTGAAGGCTTCGGACGAAATCATCTCCAATGCCTCCTGCACCACCAACTGTCTGGCGCCGCTGGTCAAGCCGCTGCACGACAAGGTAGGGCTGGTCAACGGGCTGATGAATACCATCCACGCCTACACCAACGACCAGGTGCTCACCGATGTGTATCATTCCGATCTGCGTCGCGCCCGTTCGGCCACCATGTCGATGATTCCGACCAAGACCGGTGCCGCTGCGGCCGTGGGGCTGGTGATGCCGGAACTCAACGGCAAGCTTGATGGTTTTGCCGTGCGCGTGCCCACCATCAACGTCTCCATGGTGGACCTGACCTTTACCGCAGGTCGCGAAACCGGCGTGGAAGAGATCAACAGTATCCTGCGCGAAGCTTCACAGGGCGCACTCAAGGGGGTGCTGGACTACAACGACGGCCCGCTGGTGTCGGTGGACTTCAACCACAACCCCGCGTCCTCGACCTTTGATGCCACCCTGACCAAGGTGATTGATGGCACGCTGGTCAAGGTCTGCGCCTGGTATGACAACGAGTGGGGTTTCTCCAACCGCATGCTCGACACCACCAAAGCCCTCATGGAAGCTGGTTAAGAACTCAAGTTCAAAAGCCAAAAGCGCTAACCATGAAGAGCATGAAGTACATGAAGGGTTAAAAACCTGTTTGTCCCGGATGTCGACTCGGCATTAGTGTTTCGGTGGTTTCGAGTCTGTTCCGGATGGCGTCTGTTCCTTGGCCATATATGGCCAGGGTAATCCTGACGCTCAAGTAACAGATTTCTTGCGCCAGTAGCTCGCAGACATCAGTTATTTGCTTTCCCTTCATGCGCTTCATGTCCTTCATGGTTAAGGCTTTTGTTTTAAGGAGCGTCAGTTGATGTTGAAGATGAGTGAGCTGGATCTTGCCGGCAAGCGGGTATTGATTCGCGAGGATCTCAATGTGCCTGTGCAGGGTGGTGAGGTTAGCAGTGACGGCCGCATCCGGGCCGCTCTGCCGACGCTGAAGGCGGCGCGTGATGCCGGCGCCCGGGTGATTGTGATGTCCCATCTCGGCCGGCCGGTGGAAGGTGAGTTTGATGCCGCGCTGTCGCTGGCGCCCGTGGTCGAGCGCCTCAGTGATTTGCTGGGTCAGCCCGTGCGCCTGGTAGACGACTGGCACGAGGGTGTGGCCGTGGATTCCGGCGAAATCGTGGTGCTGGAAAACATTCGTTTCGAGGTGGGCGAGAAAAAAGATGATGAAGCGCTGGCCCGGCGGCTGGCGGCGCTTTGTGATATCTACGTTATGGATGCCTTCGGTACCGCCCATCGTGCCCAGGCGTCGACTCATGGAGTAGCCCGCTTCGCCCCGGTGGCCTGCGCCGGGCCGCTGCTGGATGCGGAGCTTTCTGCGCTGGGCAAGGCGCTTGATCATCCGGATCGCCCCCTGCTGGCGATTGTGGGGGGCGCCAAGGTCTCCACCAAACTGACCGTGTTGCAGGCCCTGATTGAACGCGTGGATCAACTGATTGTGGGCGGCGGAATTGCCAATACCTTTATTGCCGCAGCCGGTCATAATGTCGGTCGTTCCCTGTATGAACCCGATCTTCTCGATGAGGCGCGCCGGTTGATGGACCTGGCCCGCGAGCAGGGGGCGGAAATCCCCATCCCCGAGGATGTGATCGTGGCCACCGAACTGTCCGCCGAGGTGCAGCCCACCCGGCGTAATGTGGACCAGGTGGCCGACGACGAAATGATCCTCGATATCGGACCGCGCACGGCCGAGGCGTATGCTGAACGTATCCGTCAGGCCGGCACGGTGGTCTGGAATGGTCCGGTCGGCGTGTTTGAATATGACGCTTTCGCGGGTGGCACTCGGGCCGTGTCCGAGGCTGTGGCTAAAAGCGGCGCCTTCTCCATCGCCGGTGGCGGCGATACCCTGGCTGCGGTGGACAAGTTCGGTGTGACCGGGCAGGTCTCGTATATTTCCACCGGCGGCGGCGCATTTCTGGAGTTTATCGAGGGCAAGACCCTGCCGGCTGTGGCCGTACTGGAAGCACGCGCCAACGGCTGAGCACTGCTTCCGCCTTTATTTCCCATCGGCTTTAACCCGGCTTTTGGCCGGCCAGCGCCCTTCGATTGTGTTCATAGAAAATAACTATCAATACAATCTTGATTCCTTATTTGAAACTATGGCCGCCATGCTTTATACCTGTAGCTTGAATCGGTTCGATTCCCCGGTTGCCTCCATTTGAGAGGCGTTAGTGATTGCCGGGTATGCGGATTCTTTTAAACGTTGTCGTAGTAGTACGATTACGACAGACAAGCGTCGATTGTTCTCAACCTGCGCTGGAAATTATCGGAGATAGATATATGAGTGCGAACGAAGGTAAATGTCCGGTCATGCATGGCTCCAACACCAGCATGCGAGGCAAGGGCGCCATGAATCATGACTGGTGGCCCGAGCAACTGAATCTGAAAATACTGCACCAGCACACGCCTGAGTCCAGCCCGCTGGGCAATGATTTCAATTACCGAGAGGCGTTCAGCAAGCTCGACCTGAAAGCGGTCAAAAAAGATATCGAAGCCGTGCTGAAGGAGTCACAGGAGTGGTGGCCGGCCGATTATGGTCATTATGGCCCGCTGATGATCCGCATGGCCTGGCACAGCGCCGGCACCTATCGCACCGGTGATGGCCGCGGCGGCGCCAATACCGGCAATCAGCGTTTCGCGCCTGTGAACAGCTGGCCGGATAACGGCAATCTGGACAAGGCCCGCCGCTTGCTGTGGCCGGTGAAGCAGAAGTATGGCAATAGCCTGTCCTGGGCCGATCTGTATATCCTGGCCGGCAATGTTGCGATTGAGTCCATGGGGCTCGAGACCTTCGGTTTCGGTGGTGGCCGCGAGGACATCTTTGCGCCCGAAGAAGACGTCTACTGGGGTGCCGAGGACGAATGGCTGGGCAACAAGCGCTACAGTGGCGAGCGTGAGCTGGAAAACCCGCTGGCTGCGGTTCAGATGGGCTTGATTTACGTGAACCCGGAAGGCCCCGACGGCAACCCCGATCCCAAAGCCTCGGCGAAGGATGTTCGCGAGACTTTTGCTCGCATGGGCATGGATGACTACGAAACGGTGGCGCTGACCGCTGGCGGTCATACCTTCGGCAAGACCCACGGCGCGGGTGATCCCGAGCTGGTGGGCCCCGAACCGGAAGCCGCCCCCATCGAGCAGATGGGCCTGGGCTGGAAGAACGGCCATGGCAGCGGCAAGGGCCGCGATACCACTACCAGTGGTCTGGAAGGCGCCTGGACGCCGACGCCCACCACCTGGGACATGAGTTATTTCGATGTGCTGTTCGGCTACGAGTGGGAGCTTAGCAAGAGCCCGGCCGGGGCCCAGCAGTGGGTGCCGAAGGACCTGGCGGACAAGGACAAGGCACCGGACGCTGAAGATGCCTCGCAAAAAGTGGGCATCATGATGACCACCGCCGATATGGCGATGCGCGAGGATCCTGACTACCGCAAGATCTCCGAGCACTTCCACAAGAACCCTGAAGAATTTGCCGACGCCTTTGCCCGCGCCTGGTTCAAACTGACCCACCGCGACATGGGGCCGAAGGCGCGTTACCTGGGTCCGGAAGTGCCGAAGGAAGATCTGATCTGGCAGGATCCGCTGCCGCCGGTGGATCATGAGCTGGTGGATGACAAGGATGTGGCCGAACTCAAGCGCAAGATCCTGGATTCCGGACTGTCCGTGTCCGAGCTGGTCTATACCGCCTGGTCCTCGGCGGCGACCTACCGCCACTCCGACAAGCGCGGCGGCGCCAATGGCGCGCGCATTCGCCTGGCGCCACAGAAGGACTGGGAAGCCAACCAGCCTGAGCAGCTCAAGAAGGTACTGGGCAAGCTTGAAGAAATCCGGAAGGCGTTCAACGACGCGGCTTCCGGCAACAAACGGGTGTCGCTGGCGGATCTGATTGTGCTTGGCGGTAACGCCGCTATCGAGAAAGCCGCGAAGGATGCCGGGCATCATGTGGAAGTGCCGTTTGCCCCCGGTCGTACCGATGCGACCGAGGAGCAAACCGATGCCGAGTCCTTCGAGTTCCTCAAGCCCGAGGCCGATGGCTTCCGCAACTATCGTCGCACGGCATTTACCGTCTCTGACGAAGAGATGCTGGTCGACAAGGCCCAGTTGCTGGGGCTGAGTGCGCCGGAGATGACCGTGCTGGTTGGTGGCATGCGGGTGCTGGATGCCAACTATCAGCAGACGCCACACGGTGTGTTCACCCGCAATCCGGGCAAACTCACCAATGACTTCTTCGTCAATCTGGTGGACCTGGATACGGACTGGCAGCCGGTCGCCGGCGAGGACAATCTCTTCGAAGGTATCGACCGCAAGAGTGGCGAGAAGAAGTGGACCGGGACCCGCGTGGATCTGATCTTCGGTTCCAACTCGCAGCTGCGTGCGATCTCCGAGGTCTATGCCCAGAGCGATGCAAAAGAGAAGTTCGTACAGGACTTCGTCGATGCCTGGACCCGGGTGATGAACGCCGATCGCTTCGATCTGGAATAAAATCGCCTGGTCCACACCAGCAATTCTCGGGCGCAGCCGCCAGGCTGCGCCTGAGTTTTTTCTGAAAACTGAAAACTTGAAGCTGAAAACTCCCGCGCGGCAGCGCGGGTAGTGAAATCCGAGCGAGCGTTCGGTAAACTGCGCGCAGTGCCGGGGTGCCCGGCAGGCGCAACCTGCATGCGCCCGCGCTCCGGAATCCGCTTGTTCAATCTGTCACAGGTGAATGCATGAAACGTTTTGAAGGGACGGGCAGTTACGTTGCCACAGATGAACTGAAGATGGCGATGAATGCCGCCATCACGCTGGAACGCCCCTTGCTGGTCAAGGGCGAGCCCGGCACCGGCAAGACCATGCTGGCTGAAGAGGTGGCCGCCGGTCTGGGGCTGCCGCTGTTCCAGTGGCACGTGAAGTCCACCAGCAAGGCCCAGCAGGGCCTGTATGAGTACGACGCGGTATCGCGCCTGCGTGATTCACAACTCGGTGACGACCGGGTCCACGATATTTCCAACTATATTGTGCAGGGGCCTTTGTGGCAGGCCTTCGAGGGGGATGAAACGCCGGTGCTGCTGATTGACGAGATCGACAAGGCCGATATCGAGTTCCCCAATGATTTGCTGCGCGAGCTCGACCGCATGGAGTTTTTTGTTTACGAAACCCAGAAAATGGTGCGGGCCAACAAGCGGCCAATCATTATTATCACCTCCAATAACGAGAAGGAATTGCCCGACGCCTTCCTGCGTCGCTGCTTCTTCCACTACATCCGATTCCCTGATCGCGAGACCATGCTGCACATTGTGGATGTGCATTTCCCGGGGCTGAAAAAGGAACTGGTGCGCGAGGCGATGGAGGTGTTTTTCGACCTGCGCGAGGTGCCCGGGCTGAAGAAAAAGCCGTCCACCTCGGAACTGCTGGACTGGCTCAAATTGCTGATGGCCGAGGACATTTCTCCCGAGGCCCTGCGCAGCCAGGACCCGAGCAAGGCGATCCCGCCGCTGTACGGGGCCTTGCTCAAGAACGAGCAGGATGTGCAGCTGTTCGAGCGTCTGGCCTTCATGGCCCGGCGCCAGCAGTCCTGAGCGGCAAGGGGCGCAAAAGCGCCGGGAGGTTCGGCGGATGCTGACCGACTTCTTTTACGCCATGAAGGATGCCGGCCTGCCGGTATCGGTGACCGAATATCTGACCCTGCTGGAAGGGCTGGACAAGCGGGTTATCGATCACAGTCTGGATGACTTCTACTATCTCTCGCGGGCCACGCTGGTCAAGGATGAGCGTCATTACGATACCTTTGATCGGGTCTTCGGCGCCTATTTCAAGGGGGTGGAAGACCTCGCCGCGTTACTGCAGGAAAAGGAAATCCCCGAGGAGTGGTTGCGCAAGAATGCCGAGCTGATGCTCTCGGACGAGGAAAAGGCGCTGGTGGAGTCCCTGGGGGGCTGGGACAAGCTCATGGAAGAATTGCGCAAACGGCTGGAAGAGCAGGAAGAACGCCACGAAGGCGGCAACAAGTGGATCGGCACCGGCGGCACCTCACCCTTCGGCGCCGATGGCTATAACCCCGAGGGGATTCGCATCGGCCAGGACGGCTCGCGCAATCGCAGTGCGGTCAAGGTCTGGGACAAGCGCGAGTTCCGTAACCTCGACGACGGCGTGGAGCTCGGCACCCGCAATATCAAGGTGGCACTCAAGCGTCTGCGCGAATTCGTGCGTGAGGGCAACGAGCTGGAGCTCGATCTCGACGATACGATTCGCTCCACCGCCCGCAATGCCGGTTACCTGGATCTGAAAATGGTGCCCGAACGGCGCAACCGCGTGAAGGTGTTGCTGTTTTTTGATGTGGGCGGCTCTATGGATGATCACGTGCGGGTGTGCGAGGAACTGTTCTCGGCCGCACGCAGTGAACTCAAACACATGGAGTATTTCTACTTCCACAATTTCATTTACGAATCCGTGTGGGAGGATAACCGGCGGCGTCATAACAATCGCATTCCGGTGGCCGAAATCCTGCGTACCTACGGTCCCGACTACAAGGTGATCTTTGTCGGCGATGCCACCATGAGCCCCTACGAGATCCTCTACGCCGGGGGCAGTATCGAGCACATGAACGAGGAAGCCGGTGCGGTCTGGTTGCAGCGAGTGGCAGAACACTTCGATCATGTGATCTGGCTCAACCCCGAGCCGCCGCGGCGCTGGGAATATACGCCTTCGGTGCAGATCACCCGCGAATTAATGGAAGATCGCATGTATCCCCTGACCATCGAGGGCCTGACGGAAGGGATGAAGGAGCTGCGCAAGCGTGGCTCAACCCGTCACTGAGGAGAATAGACGTGGCACTGGCGCTGGGACAACGCCTGCTCGGAGCGCTGACGCCCCGGCGGGGGATTCTTGCCGAGACCGGCGTGGCCTACTATCGCCAGCCGCGACATCAACTGGATATTTACCGCCCCGTCGCCCGCCAGCAATCGCCCCTGCCAGTGGTGGTGTTTTTCTACGGCGGGCGCTGGCAGCGGGGTGATCGCAGCGTTTACAGTTTTGCCGGCCGGGCCCTGGCGGCCACCGGCTGTGTGGCGGTGGTGGCGGACTACCGGCTGTGGCCGGAGGTGCGCTTTGCCGGTTTCATGGATGACGGCGCCCGCGCCGTGAGCTGGGTACAGCGCAATATTGGCGATTTTGGCGGGGACCCGGCCCGGATTTATCTCATGGGCCATTCAGCGGGTGCCCATATCGCCGGCATGCTGGCGCTGGCCCCGCAGTGGCTGGACAGCGCCGGTGGTGATCGTGCCCGGCTGGCGGGCTGGGTGGGGTTGTCCGGCCCCTATGATTTTCTGCCGGTTCGCGACGATGACCTCATTGACATGTTTACTCGCGAAAGCCCACCCGAGCATACCCAGCCCATCCATTTTGCCGATGCCTCGGCGCCCCCGGCGCTGTTGCTCACCGGGGCGCGTGATCGCATGGTGGGGCCCGGTAACAGCCGACGACTGGCGCGGCGCCTGGAGGCCGAGAAGCCGGGGCGGGTGCGGGTGATTCACTATCCCCGGGTGGGGCATCTGGGGATTCTTGCCGGGTTGACCTCACCGGGACAGCGCCTGGCGCCGCTGCTGGCCCATGTGCCGGCTTTTGTGCAGGATCCGGCGGGCTTTATTACCTGCGGCGAGCGTGAGTTCTAGGATTCATTTGTCGCGTCCCGTCGGCCCTCAGGCCTGGGCCATGTATTGTTCCAGGTCGCCGGTATTGAGGCCGCGGGCTTCCTCCCCCAGCGCATGTACAATGTGGAAGCGTTCGCGATCATCCTCGCCACGTTCGGCCGCCAGATCCCGCACAAAGGGGCGTTCCAGACGCTGACCTTCTTTGTCCAGCAGGATCAGGACCCGCGGATGGAGGCGGGCTTCCCGGTTGGCCGAGACCACGATGCCGGTTTCGCCATTGTTGAGCTCCACCAGGGTGCCCACGGGGTACACCCCCACGCACTGAATGAACTGGTCCACCAGCCAGGGATCAAAAAGATTGCCCCGCTCGCGGTTGAGGATTTCCACGGCCCTGACGGCAGAGACGGGCTTCTTGTAGGGGCGCTTGCTGACGATGGCGTCATAGGTGTCACAAATGGCCACCATGTGGGTCATGGGGCGGATCAGCTCGGCCGTGAGCCCTTGCGGGTAGCCGCTGCCATTCATGCGTTCGTGATGCGAGAGAATGATGTCGCGCACGGTATCCGGGACATTGCCGCTGTCGGAGACGATTTCCACCCCGTATTCGGGATGACGCTTCATTTCGGCGAGCTCCTCAGCCGTCAGCGCGGCGGGTTTGTCGAGCACTTCCAGCGGGATTTTCATCTTGCCAACATCATGCAGGAAGGCACCCAGCCCCAGCTGGTGCAACTCCGCTTCCGGCAGGCACATGTGTCTGCCAAACACCAGGCTGAGGATGCATACCGACAGCGAGTGTTTGTAAGTGTACTCGTGTTCTTCCTTGAGCTTGCTCATCCAGCCCAGGGCGTCCGGATTGCGCATCACGCTCTGGGTGAGGTCCTCTACCGCAGCGCGGGCGGACTTGATATCCACGCTGCGGCCGGTGCGCGCATTGTCCAGCGCCGTGCGCATGAGCTCCGAGGAGTCATCATGCAGCCGCCGGGCCGCGGGTAATTCTTCGGAAATTGACACAGAATGCCGTTGCCAGGGCGGGCGCCGGGCGGTGAATTTTTTCAGACGTTGTCGCCAGCGGGAGTTATCACTGGCCGGTGGCGCGGCGCCGGTGGAAATCCGGGGCAGATCGATCCCGGGGTCGGTATGGGCGGATTCCACATACACGAATTCACAAACCTGCTGTACCTCGTGAATGTGGTCGGCGTCCCTGAGCGTGAAGCCCTGGAACAGGAAGGGGGATTCCAGCCACGGGCGATCCAGCCGGGCAACATACATCCCCGGTTGCAGATCCTCCACATAGACGATGTATTCCATGCTAACCGGTTTCGCTTGTAGTTGTGGCGTGCCAACGGGTCATTATCCCCCCGGCCCGTGGAAACGCAACAGCCCGTTATCGGGTGTCAGACGAAACCGCCTCTCATCGTGACAGGCGGCACCCGCGATGTCAGTTGCGGTAGTCGGGGTTTTCCGCATCCAGGGTGCGGATCAGGCCCGGCCAGATCAGCGGTGCAACCTGGGTCAGGCCGGCCTGGGATTGCTGGCGGGTTTTATCAATTGCCGCTTGCGGCGGGAAATGCAGCTCACCCCCGGCCTGGGCGCGGATCTGTTTTTCACAGGCGTTTTCCAGGAAATACATCAGGGTAAAGGCCGCAGGCACGCTTTCGCCCAGAGTGAGGGTGCCGTGATTGCGCAGGATCATGATGTCCTTGTCACCCAGGTCACGCACGATGCGTTCGCGTTCGTCCAGGTCCAGCGCCACGCCCTCGTATTCATGGTAGGCAATGCGATTGTAGACCAGCATGCCGGTCTGGGTGATGGGCAGCAGGCCGTCTTTTTGCGCCGATACGGCGGTGCCGGCGTGATTGTGCAGATGCATGACGCAGCCCGCATCCTCGCGCGCCAGGTGAATGGCGCTGTGGATTGTGAAGCCGGCCGGGTTCACCTGGTAGCCATTGTCTTCGACGATATTGCCTTCGGCATCAATTTTCACCAGTGAGGAGGCGGTGATTTCATGAAACATCAGCCCATAGGGGTTGATCAGGAAATGGTGACCGGTGCCCGGCACGCGTGCCGAGAGGTGGGTGAAAATCAGGTCATCCCAGCCAAAGCGGGCGACCAGGCGGTAGGCGGCGGCCAGGTCCACCCGGACCGCCCATTCCTGCTCGTCAATATGCGCGGGGCGTTGGCTGGCAGTGGCATGCGTGCTCATGTCGTGACTCCAGGTTGGTCGGGGCGCAGTGGGCTGCGGCCCTTGTCGCAGAGCCATTCTTGCCTGTCGGTATCCTCCGGTTCAAGCCCTGTCGCAGGATTTTCCGACAGGCGGCGTTTGTGTGTCAGCCGGGGCAGGATACACTGCCGCAGACAGCGATCCGGGGAACACCGAAAAATGACTTATTGTGTGGGCATACGTTGTGAACAGGGGCTGGTCATGGCCTCGGATTCCCGCACCAACGCGGGTGTGGACAACGTCAGCATTTATAGCAAGATGCACCGTTTCGAGTTTCCGGGCGAGCGCATCGTGGTGGTGTTGAGCGCCGGCAACCTGGCCACTACCCAGGGCGTGATTGACCGTATGCAGCGTGATCTGGAGGAGGACAACCCGGATGTGCCGAGCGTAAGACGGCTACCGCGCATGCATGATATTGCTGAATATATCGGCAATATTAATCTTGAATTGCAGGCGCGCTACCGCAGTGAAAATGGCAAGAGCAACTTCAGCGTCAATGCCAGTTTCCTGCTCGGTGGACAAATCGGTGATCAGCCCCATGATCTGCTGCTGATCTACCCCGAGGGCAACTACATCACCTATTCCCCGCATGTGCCCTTTTTGCAGATCGGGGAAAGCAAATACGGCAAACCCATCCTTGATCGCATTATCCACCCGGACATCTCCCTCAGCGATGCCGCGCGCTGCACGCTGGTGTCCATGGATTCCACCATGCGCAGTAATGTCTCGGTAGGCCCGCCCTTCGAATTGCTGCTCTACCAGCGCGACAGCCTCGAGATCATGCGCCACCGGGTCTTTGACCAGGACGAGCCCTACTACGCCCGCTTGCAGGCGGAGTGGAGCACCGCCCTGCGCCGCAGCTTCGACGGCCTCCCACGGTTTGAATGGGAATGAATCGTTATATAGATCGTTATTACGTGGTTACGTGATTAGGTGATTACGTCGCGGGATAAATCGTTGCTGGCCTGAGAATCTGCGACACGCGCCGACAGCCCG
>PWYF01000270.1 GCA_003567955.1 Thiotrichales bacterium | reverse complement strand
TGGCCCGGATTGATGCGCAGGGTCGGGTGACCGAGTGGGACCCCGACGTCGATGACGGCGAAGTTCGCGCCCTGGCCGTAGCCGACGGCGTGGTCTATGCGGGTGGCACCTTTACCGGCATCGGCGGCGAGACCCGCAACCGGCTGGCCGCCATCGACACCGACGGCAATGTCACCGACTGGGATCCCGGCACAGGCGGGGTTTTTGTAGACCCGGCAGTGAACGCCGTGGTCACGGCTGATGACATTGTCTATGTGGGCGGCAATTTCAAAACGGTTGACGGAAAGGATCGCAACTATCTGGCCGCCATAGACACCGACGGCAAGGCCACCGACTGGGATCCCGACCCCGATGGGAGAGTTTTCACCCTGGCGGTGGCCGACGGCATCGTCTATGCGGGCGGACTGTTCGACTGGATTGGTGAAGATGCGCGCCACCGTATCGCCGCCATTGATGGCAACGGCGATGCCACTGACTGGTTTATCAATGTTGATGCCGGCCTCGCCGCAGTGAATATATCCGCCCTGGCTGCGGCCGACGGCATCATCTACGTGGGGGGTAATTTCACCTCGGTCGACGATAGCAATCGCATGCGTATCGCCGCTGTTGATACCGACGGCAATGTCACTGACTGGAATGCCGGCCTCAGTGGCGAGACAGGTGCTATCCGGGCCATAGCCGTGGCCGATGGGGTGGTCTACGCTGGCGGTGACCACAACCGGCCCGTGACCGGCAGCAAGCTCCGCAACACCCTTTTCGCCATCACTACCGAGGGGGAGCGTATCGACTGGAACCCCCGGGTTTACCCCGACCAGAACAATAGCGGCGTTCGCGCACTGGCCGTTACCGACGGTGTGGTCTACGCGGGCGGAAACTTCTCTGCGGTTGGCGGCCAGGCCCGCAATCGCCTTGCCGCCATTGATGTCGAGGGTCATCTCACAAGCTGGAACCCGGGCGCGTCTGCCTTTGTTGATGTCAATGCACTGGCTTTTGATGATGATGTTATCTACCTGGGAGGCAGCTATATCCCGAACGATGAACCGCCTCGCAACCTCGTCGCCTTCGACACCGGGGGTAACGTCACCGGCTGGAGCCACAAGGTAGACGACGGCGCTGTCCGCGCGCTGACCGTGGCCGATGGCGTGGTCTATGTGGGTGGAGACTTCCTCTCCGTTGACGATCAGCTTCGTGTGCGCCTTGCCGCCATCGACACCGGGGGCAATATCACCGGCTGGAACCCCTCCGCCGATGACACTGTTCGGGCACTAACCGCAGGTGGCGACGTCATCTATGCCGGCGGCAACTTCTCCTCGGTCGCCAGCCAGACTCGCCATAACCTTGCCGCTATTGGTGCCAACGGCAATGTCACCGACTTCAGTCCCGACCCCGGCAAGACGGTTCGGGTGCTGAGCCTGGCCAATGAGGTGCTCTACATCAGCGACGCCGGGAACATCGGCAAAGAGGAACGCCAGGGCCTGGCCGCCATTGGCACAGACGGCAACCTGACCGACTGGGACCCTGAATTCAGCAGCGCCGTGTTTGCCATGACCGTGGTCGGCGATGTGGTCTACGTGGGCGGAGGGTTCAACGGACAGGCGTATTCCGGCTCTGAATTGACCCGAAATCACCTCGCCGCCATCGACGACGAAGGCAATGTCACTGACTGGAACCCTGACGCCAATGCGAAAGTTTCTGCTCTGGCACAAGCCGATGGCGTCATCTACGCGGGCGGAGAGTTCCTGTCACTCGGGGATCAAAGTCGCCATCGTTTCGCCGTCATCGACACCGATGGCAATCCGGTGGAGTAAGTCAGTAGCCGATTGGCTCTAGCATGCAGATTGCACCTGCCGCACCGTGAGCCCGGGGGAAATACAGAAAACAGGTCAGAGCACCTCGACACGGACGCGGGTGCGGGGGCCATGGCCTTCAAAACCGGTAACGCGAACATTCTGGCCCACCGCCAGGGCCTCGGCCAGCGCCAGGTCCACGCCATGTACCGTCACCTGATCCGGGCGCGCAACGCGGCCTTTATCACCCGGCGCCAGTCGCACCCAGCCCCGGTTAAACAGCGGCCACTTGATCACCAGCCCGGGCCCGCAAATCCGCCAGGCGCCTCCGGGCAAACGCGTGGCAAAGCGCTCGCTGTCCCTGATGATGCGCAAACTCAGCACCAGCAAGGCAATCAGCCCGACAACCAGCACGACCATGGATGGCTATCCTGATTACTTCGGGGATACCCGCTCAACCGGCGGCATGACCCAGTCACCGTGCAGCGCCCTGTCCTTCGGCCAGTACAGGCGCGCAGTGAGGGCGAAGGGTTCACCGGCGGGTGCCGGCAACCAGTTGGATTCGGGCAGATCCCGCGGCGGCTCGGCGCCGACATGCAGGGTCAGTCCGCCGTCCTCGTCATAGCCCAGATCATCCCGATCACCCAGGGCGTAGCGCCCGGTGCCGGTATCCACCAGAAAGCCGTTTTCATCGTAGAGGGTGAGCGACCAGAAGGCATGCACCGGCGGTAATTCATCCGGGGCGAAATGCAGCCGGTAGACATGCCTGCCATGCAACCCGCGCCCTTCACTGTCGATACTGGTGTTGGGGTAGATGGCATCAGCCGGCAGATTGGCGCCCAGGCCAATCAGGGCCACGCCGGCCCGCAACTCATAGTCAGTGCCGTAATCCCCCGGACCGGCAGTCATCATCAGCCAGTTGGTGGGACCATGGGGCAGAGACTGTTGACGGGTTTCACGCACCAGCAGACGGCGCGCCAGACCGACGCCCCGGTCCATGGCCCAGCGCGCCAGCCAGCCAAACTCACCGGTGTCACGCGCGCTTAGATCCGGTGCAAAGCCGATGGCTTGCAACTGCTCAACCGCCGTCAGTTTATCGGCGCGATCCATGGCCCAGCTTGCCAGCCAGCCAAAATCGGCACTCTCACGTACCGTCTGTTCCGACGCCTCGCCGTTGTCAGACTGCTGATCTACCGCAGTCCTGTCGGCGGGTCGCGGCGGATTATCCTGCATCAAAGCGGCCAACCGGTTGAAAAACACCTCCGGCGGCATGGCTGCCACTTGATCCGGCGGGCGCTGGCCATGCTCACCCGGGGCGGGACTGTAACCCACACTGTCCACCGGCAAGGTGAAGCCGTCCTGCAACGCATGCACGGGCGCCAGATCCTCGTCCGGAGCAACTTCGATACGGCCGATCACCCAGGCCATTTCGGTAGCCACCGGCATGTGTTCCAACCCATCGAGCTCCGGCACTTCCTGCCCGGGACCCGTAATCACCACAGCGCCGGCATCATGGCCGGTGGTGCGGCTGCCCGGGGCACCGGCCACATCAGTCCAGGCATCCAGCACCTGGTAGACCCAGTAACGGTCCTGCATATCGGGCCAGCGCATCACCACCGGGCCATCCGACAAATCCAGCCAGGCGATGGAATACAGGGTATCCACGTTGGGACGGACCACCGCCTCGTGCCCGGCCTCGGGCGGGATGCGCATGTGCACAAACTGGTTGGGCGCCACATCCAGATGAGCCGTTAACCCGGCATCGGCGAACATCTGCTCGCGGGTTGCATCCATCAACACCAGCGGGTACCCGAAGACGTAGGCTTCGCCCGCCGCCTTCGCCAGCCCGGTCAGGCCGAGATCATGCGGATTCTGGGTCATACCGCGCCAGCCAACACCCATGCCGGCCAGCAATAATGCCAGTATCCCAAGGGCAATAATCAATCGTTTCACGTTCACTACTCCCGAAATTCGTGTCCGTTCATCCTATATCGGTTCCCGCACCAGCGTTACCCCTGAACACCAGATTTACCTGCGTCACGACTTGACCACGGTCAATTGAACACACCTCGCACCATGTCATGCTGGGACTGCATCAGGCCGTCTTCAGGGGGAAATCATGTCGCGCATTGCTGGTATTATCACGCTGGGGGCGCTGACGATTATGCCCCTGACCGTTGTTGCCGACACCGACAACAGCATGCAATACACAGTCGATCTGCGCTACCGGATGGAGGCCATCGAACAGGATGGCCTTGCCAATGATGCATTCGCTTCCACGGCACGACTCAGGCTTGGCGTACAAAGCGCTCACTGGCACGGGTTTGATACCGGCGCCATGTTCCACGGCACGCGGGTACTGGGCAATCGACTGTATGACGACACCGTGCGCAATGCAGACCGACCGGTCGTCGCCGACCCGGCGGATGACAACCTGTCGCATGCCTGGCTGCGCTATCGCCCCGGCCCTGGCTTCCAGGCCCGCGCCGGACGCCAGCGTATTATTGACGACAACGCCCGTTTTATCGGCAACGTCGGCTTCCGACAGCTGGAACAAACCTTTGATGCCGCCAGCATAGCCTGGCAGCCCAGTGAGAACTGGCGATTGCGGGTCTACTACCTTGACCAGGCCAATCGCGTTTTCGGGCCCAACCACCCTGACCCACTGCTGGCACGCGCGGATCTCGACGCCTGGCTCGGCATTCTGTCGCGCCATTTCGGAGACCTCCAGGCCGATCTGTACCATCACCGGCTGGTTTTTGAGGACCGCCCGGCCTCCCACGCCAATACCGGCATCCGCCTGCACGGCGCGCTGCCTGGCACGGCGACGTTTTCCTGGCGACTGGAATATGCAAGCCAGTCAGGGATCGAGGATGAAGGCCCGGCAGACAGTCAGGACTATATCCGTGTGGAACTGGCCCGGCAGCGCCCGGGATGGCGCTGGTTTGTCGGCCACGAAAGACTGGGCGGGGATGGCGAGGACGCCTTCCAGACCCCGCTGGCCACACTGCATGCCCACAATGGCTGGGCGGATCGTTTCCTCACCACCCCGGATAACGGTTTGCGGGATACATGGGCCGGGCTGGCCACTTCCGCCGGAGCATGGCAACTGCTGGCGCGGGCGCATGACTTCCGCGCCGACCGGGGCGGCGACAATTTCGGCGAGGAGTTAAACCTCTCCGCCGGACGCCCGCTACCCGGCCCCCTGCATACCGAAATCAAGCTGGCCCTGTTCGAGGGCGAGAACGGCCCGCCGGACACCCGCAAGCTCTGGTGGACCTTGACAGCAAGATGGTAGCCCGCGCTGACGCGCGGGCGTTGTAAGTCTAAAGTCTAAGGTCTTAAGACGTCTTAAGACTTGAAACCCTGGACTTTAGACGCCCGCGCCAGCGGCGCGGGTCATTCC
>PWYF01000259.1 GCA_003567955.1 Thiotrichales bacterium | reverse complement strand
CAGTTTCTCCGGTAACCAGTCCTCGTCATCATCCAGAAAGGCAATATATCCACCCCGCGCGGCACGGATTCCGACGTTGCGGGCCTCACCGCCACCAACACCTTTTTCATTTGCAATATAACGAAGCCTTGAATCATCAAAACTTGCCTGCAACGCCTGCTGTGTAGCCTCCTGCATCGGATGCCCATGGCCATTGTCATCGACGACAACGACCTCAATCTCCACAAAGCTTTGCCGCAACACGCTGTCCACGGCCCTGCAAAGCAGCTCCGGCCGCCTGTACGTCGGCACAACCACGCTGACGCGGGGTTCTGACATTAAATACTCCTTATCTCGTAAAGCCTGCCCATTCATCGAGTTTCTCGCCAAGCACCGGCGCCATACTTCGGCTATAAGTTGCAGTCAGGTGCCCCCGGTCACGATAGACCAGAATATTACCGATCACCGCATAACAGGTATCTTCATCACACAGGGCATCGTTCATATCCAGCAGAGTCACACCATCCATCCCATCAGCGGCCATTGTAAATGAAGACGGCAACGCCAGCGCCGCTTCGCGTGACAATACGCATTTGTAATGTGCAGCCTCACCGTGTCGCGCCACACATTCAGGCGCTTCATAGGTCATGCGCGGTGTTTCACGAATTGCAATTACCGGAATATCTGCCGCAAGTAACCGGGACCAGCGCTGAATATAGCCATCCGCAATAGCACGCAGGCTTGTCTCTTCTGATTGGGCTCCCAGCGCCGTATGGCCCGGGGAATGACTGGTAACAAGCACATCCGGGCGCAATTCAAGCACCTTGTCCAGGACATCCTGGTTCCAGCTCACACATTCATGATAATCCCTGCCCCAGCGCTCAAGCGTGACATCCGCAAAAATACAGGCCGATTTATTGAAAACCGTCACTTTCCAGCCCCGTTGACCCGCCAGCTCACGCAGGGCCGGCAACCAGTGCACCGCATAGGAATCGCCAACCAGAACAATATGAAATTCGCCGTCAGACTGGCCATAGACACACTGATTCACTTTTGTCTCATGCTGGCGTGTACGGCAGCCATCGCGGTAAACCACGGCATTGTCATCCCGGGCACCGAGGGGATTGGGAATGACCGCAATATCGGGATGATTGATCTTCCCGTCGCCTGCAAAAAGCGCGCGCGCGCCCGGATAAACATCTGTTTCAACCACTGGCGGGATCTGGTCCTGCAAATGCGACACATAACTGTAGATACCCACGGCAGTGGCAATGCACAATGCAATGCAGGCTCCGCCGAGCGCAAACGGTTTCACGGCACCCCTGTCGCCCAGGCGAGATCGATGGATGGGCGCTTCCAGCAGGACATAAGTGACATGCGTCAACGCCAGTGACACTGCAATGATCACCAGCCCGTCAACAAGACCCGGCTGCGCATCGACCAGCAGCTTGTAGAACACCACCACCGGCCAGTGCCACAAATACAGGGTGTATGAGACATTGCCCAGGTACTGGAATGGCCAACTGGCCAGCAACCTGGAAACACTCAGCCACTGCGATGTCTGCCCGGCCAGAATAACCAGCGCCGCGCCGGCAGTCGGCAATAACGCGGTATAACCCGGGAAAGCCGTTTCACTGCTATAAAAAACAGCGGCCAACACGATCGCGCCCACACCGGTAATACCCGCCCACTGGCGCAACCACGCAGGGAAACTGAACTTGAGCAAAGCCAGCGCCAGCAACGCCCCCAGGGCAAGCTCCCAGACCCGGGTGGTGGTCATAAAAAAAGCCAGGGGCTGATTGTTGGCAGTGGCGTGAACCGAATGCACAAATGACAGGGACAACGCGACCAGCACCAGGCACCACAGGCCGCTGCGTACACTCCCCCCCAGGCGTAGCGCCAGACCCGCAAACAGCAACATCAGCCATGGCCAGACAATATAAAACTGCTCTTCTACCGACAGCGTCCAGTAATGCTGCACCGGGCTGGCAGCACGCCCCTCGGCCAGGTAGTCCACCGACCAGTAGGCCAGCACCCAGTTCTCCAGATACAGCGCGCTGGCAAGTATTTCCCAGGCGGTATCTTCCAGTCGCGTCACCGGCAGCCACCAGAAGGAAGCCGCACCGATAACAACCAGCACCAGCGAAGCTGCAGGCAACAGCCGTTTGATCCGCCTGCCGTAAAAACGGGAGATTGAAACGCTACCGGTTTGCTCAAGCTCCCGGAGCAATAATCCGGTAATCAGAAACCCGGAAATCACAAAAAACACATCAACGCCGACATAACCCCCGCTGAGAAAGTGAGGCCAGACGTGATAGAGCACGACCAGGACCACCGCGACCGCACGCAAGCCCTGAATCTCGGGGCGGAACCCGGCCCTGCTCATGGATGTTTCTGGATTATCTGAAGACATGTTGCTGTCATAATCTCCGGCTTACACCATAATCCCGGACTGGCTGAGACCCGGCCAACCGCATCCAATGCCGCGCTCCAAAGCAGCGAACTTGACTGGACAGCGCTACCGCCGGATACCCGCCCACGTGGCGACCAGGCAGATCCCGAGACGCGTATTGGCATTGGCCACAAACAGAAACGGGAGTTTTGCCGTAAATGCCGTTGCAGGCTTATTTCGCAATAGAATTGTAGGTTCTCAAGTCACTGACCGGCACCTTGCTGGAACCGGGAACAAGCCCTTGTGGATCAGGATAACCAATCGCGACCAGCATCACCGGGCGCTCATCATCGGCCAGCCCGAGCAGGGATTTCATCGCTTTTTCCCGTTCCGGGATATCAGGCCAGTTTATGGGGCATGAAGCCAGCCCCATAGTCTCAAGCGCATACATGAAAGCCATGGCTGACAAGCTGGCGTCAATATAGATCACATGCCGGTCACGGGGGTGGGGGTAAGCACGCAATCTCCCTACCAGCACGGCGACAGCCGGAATATTTTCCCCGTATCCCTTGATCCCCATAGGCAAGGCGACAACCTGTTGGACCAGGTCGGGCTGATCAAATATGCGGTACTGAAAGGGCTGTCGGTTACAGGCACTTGGCGCCAGCGAGGCAACCTCGATCGCACGGTCAATATAATCCCGGGGCACGGGCTCCTGACTGAACCAGCGTACCGACCTTCTTCGCACGGACAGGGCCTTGAGGGCATCCAGAGTGACAGGCGGCGCATTGGACAAATCGCGCAGATGCGGCTTGTGCGCCCCGGTATTGGCATGATAGCCCCTGGTGATCCCGGGCAGCTGTTCAAACCGCGCGCGCGCCTTGTCAATGGACTTGTGGCCTCCGGCAACGCTGAAGTATTCGCAAAGCACCTCATAGGCCCAGTTGAGTTCACTTTCATTCAGGCAGTCATGACCCGCGATGTAACTTTCAACGACTTCCTGAATATACCCGGCAGCAAAATTCTCACGGCGAGGACGCATAATCAGGCCCTTTTCGATCCGATGAATATTGCGTCGCAGTGAATAATTACTCTTTTCAGCATTGGCGCTGTTTCGCTCAAATGCCAGATGCCCGGCGATCACACCACGAAGTTCCCGGTCAAAAGCCCTGGAAAACAACAAGTAATGCAAGCCCGGCAGAAAAGGAACACGCAAAACCAGCCTTAACCAACTGATACGGATAGAATTTTTTACGCGGTTCTTAAATCGTTTCATTGGGATCCAACCCGGACAGCTCGAGTGGTTACGGATAGTATCACTCCAGCTTGTTAATGAGGGCCAGAAAACCTCGAATGCACTGTTTTTTCAGCTCACTTGCCGCATCCGTTAACTGCTAGAATGGGGATGTCCAAGGGGCGCTGATTGTGATCACTCTGAAGGCGCCGCCCGGCGATAATAAGCTTGCTGTTAGCATCACCTCCGGTGGGGAACATGTTGATCGAAATAAGAAAAGCGCATTTTATCAACAAGGGTGCGGAGTTGATGCTGCGGGCCATTGTTGATCAGCTCACCCGCCGCCTGCCGGATGCCTCCCTGGCCATGATTCCGCCAGGCGGCTATGACTCCTACCCCTACAGGGCCAGGCTTGGGCTCTATCAGAAACTGGAATATGCCGGCAGCTTGCTCCCCTCAAAATTCCGGCGCCGCTACGGGCTGGTCACTGACGCCGAGATTGATGTTGTGCTGGATGCCTCCGGCTTTTCCTACAGTGACCAAAGGGGTGAAAAAAGCTCACTGAAACTCGCCCGCCACATCAAACGGTGGAAGCGACAGCGCAAGACCGTCATCCTCATGCCACAGGCTTTCGGCCCCTTCACGAATCCCAAAATCCGGCGGGCCATGCGCACGGTCATTGACCACGCGGATGCGATCTACGCCCGCGAGCGGCTATCTTACGACTACCTGACAGGCATTGCGGGTGAATGCGACAATATCCGCATGGCGCCCGACTTCACCAGCCTTCTGCCCGGGGCGCTACCTGAAGACTTTGACCGACAGGCCAATCGCTTTTGCCTGATTCCCAACTACCATATGATCTCCAGCACCAGCGCTGATAGCGATACCTATATTGATTTTCTTGCCACCTGCGCCAGACACCTGCATGAAAGAAATGCCCGCCCTTTTATCCTGGTCCATGAAGGAGAAAAGGACCCATGGCTGGCCAAGCAGATAGCAGACCGCTCCGGGGTAAATATCGACATCATCCAGAATAATCATGCCCTTGAAGTCAAGGGCATCATCGGCGCCAGCAACGGTGTCATCAGCTCAAGGTTTCACGGCCTCGTCAGCGCGCTGTCACAGGCAATCCCCTCGCTGGCCACGGGCTGGAGTCACAAGTACGAAATGCTTTTTGAGGACTACGGTTTCCCCGAAGGCGTGTTATCCCTGGATACAGCAGCCTCGGAAATCAAAAACAGCATTGATGCACTGCTGAACCACATGCAAGACGATGGCTTTCGCTCACGATTATCAGTGGCGGCGGAAACTCAAAAAACCGCATCCATACGCATGTGGGATGAAATCGAGACGCTTGTCAATCGCCCCTGAAGCCGGAGCCAGTGAAATTTGCTAGGATGTCCCCGGGGGGAAATTTTGAGGGGCCGCTGTTCCTTAACTCATCAATAAAAAAACCAGACATGGATTCATCCAGTCAATTCTCTAAGCTCTGGGCGCTGGCAGAGTCCAGCCCCGTGATTCACAGCACGGCCGGTACCCACCGCGGTGGCTGGAGTAACGTATGTCGCCCCCGGCCCGGGCAGATTCTGAAATACCAGCAAGGTTATCTCAGGGTTAACCGCAACCAGCGCGGCCAACGT
>PWYF01000199.1 GCA_003567955.1 Thiotrichales bacterium | reverse complement strand
TCGTCCGGCCCGGGCACATTCGCCGTCTTGAGTTCAACCAGGATCATGATGGGCAAATGCCACGGGTTGGCAACCGACCAGTCGCGAACTTCCTCCAGGCAACTGATCAGCGTCGGGCAGGTACTGCGATAGTCAATATCCTGGACATGCAGCACCTTGTAGCCAGGCACCAGCATCGCTTCACGGTCAAAATTCGGATCTTCTATGACAATATCCAACTCGTCTTCAAGTGCCGGGTCAAGTAAAAGGGGGTCGGCGTACATGCCGCCCTCCGGGTCGGCAAACACATCCATTTCGAATTGACGGATGCCGAGATCCTCAAGCTGTTCGGTCAAGGGCCGATGGGTATATTCAATGTCCCTGGCCTCATCCGGCTCAAACAGCGCGATCACCTCCAGCGCTTCCGTCACCGGCACCAGCTTGTAACTGTTGTGTGTCCCCAGCACCTGCATTTCATTCAGGCGCATGCAATCCTCGGTAAGAAAGCCCAGCGACAGATTATTCGCCCGGGCATGCGCACAGGCATCCTCCGGAAAGTCGGCATCAGAGCCGAAACAACCCGAGAGTGCCAGCACAGCCACACCCAGTCCAAACGCACGCTTCATACGCATGACACCCCCCCTCAATCATGGCCGAGAACACGCGGGCCCGACCACATCTTATCGCCGACCCGGGTAGTTACAATAAAGCACTCACACCCCGCGCGCACCCAGCCGCCGCATGCAGTTGAGCCAGCGGGTCCGCCGCTGCGCATTGCCGCCCGCCAGTCCGATAAGCGTCGTCCGCACCGGAGAGAACCCGCAGAAGCTCAGGATATTCCGGCGAAAGCTCCTGACACTGTGGGCGCAATAAAAGAGCCGATAGAACAGGGCCGGCATCCCCATGGTGACCACGATTCTTGCCGAACGCCCTTTCAGAAGCCGCCCGCCAAAACCGCCCAGTCCTTTTTCACTCCCGGTCACAAACCCGGGCCGCAGGGCCTGCTCCAGCATTGCCTTGAGAATCGCCGGCATATCACCGAGCCACAGGGGATAGAAAAACACCACATGGTCCGCCGCCATAATCGCGCGCTGGACCTCACCAATCGCCGGCGGCGCCTCGCCCTGCTCGAAATCCTCTGCCCCCTGCAGCCAGGGAAAATCCAGCGTGGCCACCACGACTTCGTGAACATTATGCCCGGCCGCCCCCGCGCCCCCGGCATACGCCTGCGCCAGCGCATGCCCGAAATGCTCCCCGCGCGGGTCCGGGTGTCCCTGAATGATCAGAATATTGCGTGCCATGGAACAGCCCTGTGTTGCCCGCACATGAGAGCAGACTGCCACAAACGGGTAACTCAGGTCTTGCGCTGGATCAATCCGGTTAGAGTTGACCGGAGTCACTGATACCACGACAACAGGTACTACAGTATCGCCCTGCACAAGAGAATAGTGAATGCACACAGCCGGGGAGTCACGAGGCCAATCTTAGTTGTCGCAAAGCAAGATGAAAACTGACAATACAGGCCGTGCCAACAAGCACAAAGGCGGCCAATCGCTGGCCCGAAAGCCCGATTTTCCCGGCAGTGTCCATGGCCTCCGGCGAGAACTGGAACACCGGCGCCAGCACAGCCACACACAGCAACATGAAATTCAGCGCGCTCTCCAGTAGCGCCACCCCCGGCGCAGCCACCGGCCACCACCAGACCACCAGACCCAAACCAAAACACAGCGCATACCAGCCGTAACGCCCGCCCGCCTCATCCAGAAACCCCGCCCGCAGTTCCAGCCCCAACCCGGCGTCAACCATGAAAAACAGCGGCGTACAAAGATAGTACAGCTGAATCAGCCTGAGCTCGCCTTGTGCGTGCACCACCAGAAACCGTCCTCGCGTTTGCAGCAATTATTACGGGGGAAGCACAGGCCCATTGCGAACTATCCTGTGGGCCGCCAGGGCATCTCCACTGCCCTTGCCCGACAGCAACGACAACCCATCACACCACCTGAAAACCCAGGGAAACACTGATGTATTCATCGCGCCTTAGCAAGATAGCATCAAGGCGCAACCTTGCAGGCGTATCGTGAATACATGGAAAAAGACCGAGGGGCACAATTGCATAAGGAGCGAATGCAGTGCGCGACAAAGCCGCGCACTGCATTCGCCTGAAAACCGGAAACCGGAAACTTCAAACCCCCGCGCCAGCGCGGGTTATTTCCCCCGCCCGGCGCGCTTGCGCTCGGATTCCGTGAGCAGTTTCTTGCGCATGCGGATACTCTCGGGCGTCACCTCCACCAGTTCATCCTCGTCGATGAATTCCAGCGCCCGCTCCAGTGTCATCTGCACCGGCGGCGTGAGATCCAGTGCCTCGTCCTTGCCGGCGGCGCGGACGTTGGTGAGCTGCTTGGCCTTGATCGCGTTGACCACCAGGTCATTGTCACGCGAATGTTCGCCAATAACCTGCCCCTCGTAGATTTCCTCGGCCGCGCCAAGGAACAGCCTGCCGCGATCCTGCAGGGTAAACAGGGCGTAGGCAGCCGTCTTGCCCGGACTGTTGGCGATCATCACGCCATTACGCCGCGAGCCGACAATACCCGTCTGCACCGGCCCCCAGTGGTCAAAGACATGAAACATCAGGCCGCTGCCGGAAGTGGCGGTAAGAAATTCAGTATGAAAGCCGATCAGCCCACGCGCGGGAATGATGAAATCGAGCCGCACCCGGCCGCGACCATCCGGGCGCATATCCTGCAATTCGCCCCGGCGCTCACCAATACGCTCCATGATGGTGCCCTGGTGCTGTTCTTCCACATCCACGGTGAATTGCTCATAGGGCTCGGACAGCTTGCCGTCCACTTCCATCTGCAACACCTGGGGGCGTCCCACCGCCAGCTCGTAACCTTCGCGGCGCATGGTCTCGATCAGCACCGACAAGTGCAGCTCACCCCGACCGGACACCTTGAAACAATCCGGGTCATCGGTTTCCTCAACGCGCAGGGCGACATTGACCTTGAGCTCGCGCTCCAGCCGCTCGCGGATCTGGCGGCTGGTCACATACTTGCCCTCGCGCCCGGCAAAGGGCGAGGTGTTGACCTGGAATATCATGCTCACAGTGGGCTCATCCACCGTCAGCACCGGCAGGGCTTCGGGCGCCTCCGGCGCGCACAGGGTGGCGGAAATACCGATGCCTTCCACGCCGGTCACGGCGATGATGTCGCCGGCTACGGCTTCCTCGACCTCGACCCGCTCCAGCCCGTGAAAGCCCAGCACCTGCAAGACCCGCGCATTGCGCTTGTTACCCTCGCGATCAATCAGCGCCACCGGCGTGTTGGTGCGTACCCGCCCGCGCTGGACGCGGCCAATACCAATCACGCCCACGTATGAGTTGTAGTCCAGGCTGGTAATGCGCATTTGGAAAGGCCCGTCCGGGTCCACCTCCGGCGGCGGCACCTGTTCGGCGATGAGCTCGAACAGCGGGGTCATATCGCCCTCGCGCACATCGGAGCTGTCGCCAGCATAGCCGTTCAGCGCCGAGGCATAGATCACCGGGAAATCGAGCTGCTCTTCGGTGGCATCCAGGCGGTCAAACAGATCAAAAGTCTCGCCCAGCACCCAGTCCGGACGGGCGCCATCACGGTCAATCTTGTTGATTACCACAATGGGCCTGAGCCCCAGGTCAAAAGCCTTCTGGGTAACAAAGCGGGTTTGCGGCATGGGCCCGTCGACCGCGTCCACCAACAGCAGCACCGAATCCACCATCGACAGCACGCGCTCCACCTCGCCGCCGAAGTCGGCATGGCCAGGGGTATCCACGATGTTGATGCGGTAGTCGCGCCAGCGCAGGGCCGTATTCTTGGCCAGGATGGTGATACCGCGCTCACGCTCCTGGTCATTACTGTCCATCACCCGGTCGACCGGTGTGCTGCGCTCGTCAAAGGTCCCGGACTGCTGCAACAGCTTGTCCACCAGCGTGGTCTTGCCGTGGTCGACGTGGGCGATAATGGCAATATTACGGACGTTATTGATCTGATCGGTCATGGATTAGCGGCCTCGCACCGCGAAAACTGGAAATAGTTAAGGAACTCAAGCAACACTGGCTGGACAGGAAGGCAGCGGAAGATAACAATGACGGCCTTTTAGGAAACGCTGATTAATGCATCACGCCTCAGCGTGTCCTGCGCCGTTCATATGCAAGGCGCCGCGCCGGCGCGCATTCTAGCCCGATGCCGGTACAATTGCACGTAATCGCTGACAACAATCATCCCATCAAACCGCTGGATACCATGGCCGACTGGAACCTGTTAGCCCTCAAGCTCTCCGCTCGACTCCCTCTGCCGGTGAGCCATGCACTTGGCAGCATGAGTGGCTGGCTGGCGTCGTGGCTACCCATCGAGCAGGTGCATGTTGCAGATATCAATCTGGCCAGGTGCTTCCCGGAACTTGACGCCCGGACACGGCGGCGGCTGCGACGGCGCAGCATGGCTCATCTTGGCAAAATGGTAGCTGAATCCGGCCGCATCTGGCTGCGACCGGCCGACGAAACACTCGACCTGGTCTGCGAGATGCACAACCGGGAGATCATCGAACAGGCCTGGGGTGAAGGCCGTGGCCTGATCCTGGCCTCCCCTCACATCGGCTGCTGGGAGATCGCCGGGTTATGGTGCTCTCGTCATTTTCCCTTGCATAGCATGTACAAACCCCAACCGGGGCCAATAGACGAGATTATCCGGAAAAGCCGCAGTCGAGGTGGCGCAACCCTTGTGCCCACTAATCCCGGCGGCGTACGTGCCCTGCTCCGGGCCTTGAGACGAAAAGAAGCGGTCGGCATTCTGCCCGACCGGGCCGCCAAGACCGGCTCCGTGTTCGCCCCCTTCTTCGGCCACGAACGCCTCACTCCCACGCTGGCCTCAAAACTCGCCTTGCGCACCGACGCACCAATCATTTTCGTCGTGGGGGAACGGCTCCCGTGGGGACGGGGCTATCGACTCCACTTCGTGCCCGGTGATCCGGAGATCGCCAGCCCGGATGAAAAGACCGCGGCCCGGGCATTGAACCAGTCACTGGAAAAATGCATCCGGATGCTGCCGGAACAATACTGGTGGACCCACAAGATGTTCCGTCGGCCACCGCCGGGCCTGAAGAAGCCCTACAAAGAGAAAAAGACCTGATCCAGGAGCCCGACCGCCCGTGCTGCAAGCACTGTACTCCATTACCGCCACAGGTTAAGATTTGCCCTATAAATCAATAGACTAGAAATATTTATCCTGTCCCCGGGAGGGAATCGTTGTGACAAGCTGGCTGCCGGCCCTGATTGCCT